>NZ_LBMX01000045.1:0-81743 GCF_001010885.1 Clostridium sp. C8
CCTTTTAAGTCTTATTTTTTACGTTTAAATCCAAATGTAAGTATAAATTTGTAAAATATATTATAATATTACAATAAGGGGGAGGGTTTTAATGAGATATAAATACTTAGTTAAACAGCATGATATAACAGATTGCGCAGCAGCTTGTCTTGCAACGGTTTGTATGTATTATAAAAAAGAAATAACTATAACAAAGTTAAGAGATATACTTGGAACAGATATAAAGGGGACAACCTTATTAGGCTTAGAGGATGGAGCAAAAAAATTAGGTTTTGATACCAAGGCAATTAGGGTTGATAAGGAGGGCTTTAAAGAAAAATTTACACTTCCTGCAGTTGCTCATGTTATTACAAAAGAAGGATTAAGCCATTTTGTAATTATACATAAAATTAAAAAGGAAGAAGTAATAATATTAGATCCAGCTAAGGGAAAAGAAAAAAAGAATATAGATGAATTCTTTAAAATATTTGATGGAGTATTATTACTATTAATACCAAACAATGAATTTAATCCGGGAAAAGTGAAGGGACAAGGGATATTATCTAAGTTCATACAATTACTTTTGCCTCAAAAATCACTTTTTATATATAGCATAGTTGCTTCAGCAATACTTACGGTGCTTGGAATCGCCTCAGCCTTTTTTAATAAAATACTTATGGATGAAATACTTCCATATAATTTAAAAAATCAATTAAATATATTTGTAATAGGATTTTTACTTTTAGCAATAACTCAAATTGGATTAGGTGCAATAAGGCAGCATACCCTTTTATATCTATCCCAAAAAATAGATATTCCATTATTGCTAGGATACTTTAAACATGTATATAAATTACCTATGAAATTTTTTGCATCAAGAAAAGTAGGAGATATACTTACTAGATTTAGTGATGCATTTACAATAAAAAATATATTAACATCAGTGTCATTATCTTTGATTATGGATATTGTTTTAGCAACTGTATCTGCTTCAATACTATATGTAATGAATCAAAAATTATTTATTGTTATTTTAGTTTTAACAGTAATAAGTGCTGTATTAATTTATATATTTAAGGGGCCTTATAAAAAAATTAATTTAGAGCAAATGGAAGCAGGAGCAAGGCTAAATAGTCAGATTATAGAAAGCTTAAAAGGGATAGAAACTATAAAGGTTCATGCAGCTGAAGAAAATAGCATAGAAAAATTAGAAGTAGAGTATATAAGAAATTTAAAAATAGCTTTTAAAGAAGGAGTTTTATCAAATATTCAAGGCTCAATATCAGGAGCAGTATCAAGTGTAGGAAATCTTGTTCTTATGTATATTGGAGCTAGGATGATTATGAATGGTGATATTACATTAGGTAGTCTTATGGCATTTTCAACATTGTCAGGTTATTTTATGGATCCAATTGGAAGGCTTATAGGACTGCAATTAAGTATTCAAGAAGCTAGTATATCATTAAAAAGAATTTCCGAAATATATGAAGTTGAAAAAGAACAAGAGGATAATGAAGTTGAAAAAATAAAATTAGAAAAAATAGATGGAGATATAGAATTAAATAATATTACCTTCAGGTATGGAAGCAGGTCTCCAGTGTTAAAGGATATAAGCATAAAAATTCCTAAGGGAAAAAAGGTTGCATTAGTTGGAGAATCAGGAAGTGGTAAAACAACCATATCTAAGCTTTTATTAAAGTACTATACTCCAGAAGAAGGAAAAATAAATATCAATGGCTACAATATAGAAGAATTAGACTTATATAACTTAAGAGAAAATATATCATATGTTCCTCAAAACGTTGAGTTATTTTCAGGTTCTATAAAAGAAAATATAACCTTAGGAAAAGCTAATTCAAGTTATGAAGAAATAAAGAGTGCCTGTGAAAATGCAGGATGCAAGGAGTTTATAGAAAAATTACCAGGTAAGTATGACACATTCTTAGAAGAAGCAGGAGGAGGACTTTCTGGTGGAGAAAAACAAAGAATTGCAATGGCAAGAGCTTTAATTAAAAAGCCAAGTTTCTTAATACTAGATGAAGCAACAAGTAACTTAGACTTTATAAGTGAAGCAAAGATATTTGATACCTTATTTAAAAAAGGTAAGAATATAACAATGCTTATGATAGCCCATAGACTTTCAACTATAAGAAGCTGTGACATAATTTATGTTATGGATAAGGGGAAAATTGTAGAAGAAGGAGACCATGAAAGTTTATTAAAGAAAAAAGGATATTATTATAAGCTTTATATAAGCCAAGTTGGTTCAATAGAAGAAAAAGAAATTATATATAAAGATAACTTGGATATAGAGAAAAATATAGAAGCAGATTTTATAGAAGAGGGTGAGGAATATGAGTACAATTGAAAAAATAGTTTTAAGAGAAAATAAAACCTTAAAGCTTAATAATGTATTAATTAGAGAAGTAAGTGAAAATGAATTAATCGATATAAATAAAATTAGCTATATGATGGATAGTTATATTAAATCTAAGGGAAACTCAACTATAGGACCAGCGATAAATTATTCTACAGTAGAAGTAGATGAAAGTGGACAAGTTAAAGTAATAATAAAGCTAATGGTTCAATTAAAAAATCCAATTAATAATGTTGAAAAACCCTATGAATTAAAGTCACAGTTAAGGGTAACTAATTGTCTTTTTGCTAGATTTACAGAAAAAGAAGAAAATTTACAATTTGCATATCAAAAGCTTGGAGTATATGCCTTTGAAAATAATATTAAATTAAAGGGAGATTCTTATACTGTATTTGTAAAACAAGAAGAAGAAGATATAGTAGCAGATGTATTTATGGAAGCTTTGAAAGGTGGAGATTTACTTGAAAGTATATAACTTAAATGAAATTACTGATAGTAAAATCCTTTATGATAAAAAGCCACCAGCCTTTATGAAATATGTTATTTTAATAGTTACAGCATTAATAGTTGCAGCATTAATTTGGGCAAATAAGTCAGTAAAAACATATATGGTAAAAGGACAAGGGTTAGTAGTTTCAGAAAATAAATCTCATATTATGACTAAAGGCTCAGGAGAAATAAAAGATGTTTTTATAAGTGAAGGAAGTGAAGTTAAAGAAGGAGATGTGTTATTTACAACTAATGGATTAGAGACAGATCTTCAATTAGAACAAATAAATGTACAAATAAACAGCTATAGCAGAAGAATAGAACTTTTAAGAATAGCAGAAGAAAATGCAACAAATGGAACAAATTATTTTGATAGATATAATGAGGAAGAAAGTGAATTTTATAATAAATTAAATGCAGCTTATATAGCAAGAAAAGAATTTTATGTAGATACGCAAGCATTAAAAGACCAAGGATATGAAGAAAAACAAATTGAAGAATTTAGCAAAACTCAAAAAAATAAATCGGATGAACATTATTTTAAAACAATTTCAGAATTTACAAATGAAAAAAATCAATATGAATTAGAATTATCAAAACTAACAGCACAAAAAGAAGCCTTAGAAAAGGGAAAAAGTCAATATGAAGTAGTTGCTCAAAAAAATGGAGTAATACATTTAAATACTCTATTAACATCAGGAATGGTGCTTCAAGGAGGAAGTTTAATAGGAACTATAACAAGTAAGGAAGAAGAGTTAATTATAGAAACTATGTTACCTTCAAGTGATAGACCAAGAATACACGTAGGAGATGAAGTATCTTTAGTAATTGGTGGTTTACTTCAATCTGAATATGGAACAATAACAGGAAAAGTGACTGAAAGTCTAAATCTATGATTTAGCTCCTTGAAGTTACTCATCCGAAGATATGAGGAGGAGTTTCCTATAAAAAAATTGAAGATGCAACAAAAAGTGACAGTCCAAATCTTTGATTTGGAAACTGGAACTTTCTCATCTGTAAGATGAGTTTCATTAAAAAAGCTAGGAAATGTATTTTTTAAAGTTAAGGTTAAACCAGATAAAACTTATTTAGAAGATTCTAAGGGAGAAAAGGTTAACTTAACAATAGGTATGGTAACAGAAACAAGGGTTAAATATGAAAAAATTACTTATATGAAATATATTTTAGAATTGATAGGTGTTAAATTTAGTTAATTTGCATTAAAAGAAGATTAGATAAAGTAATCTTTAATAAACATAGCGCGCGAATTATATAATTGTTTGTTAATTGTTTACAACATTCTAAAATTCTTTTAAAATAAATATATGTATAAAAATGGAGGAGAAGAAATGAGTGCTTTTGTACTAAACAGAAAATATGAATTACAATTACCAAATAGCTATGTAGATGTTGACAGAGAAGAGATGGAATATGTTGATGGTGGCGGATATTGGAGTAATTATACATTAAGAAGCAATTTAATAGGATGGGGAATTGAGGCAGCATATTTATCATCAGTAGTAGGATTTACTAGGGTATATAATGCAATTAAATATGGACTTGGTGTAATAAAAGCAGGTTTAGTTGGAACTTTAGGACTTGCAGGTCAAGTTTTATCTTGGTATGTATCATGGAAGGTTGGTACATTTATGAGTGAGATTGCTCAAGCACTGGATAAAGGGCGTGGTATAGAATTCTATTGGGGAGTTACAGGACCTTGTTTATATGCATCATAAATAATATAGAGTTTAGCTAAAAGCTATAATTATATAATAGAAATAAGTTAGATGAGTGATTATTAAAGAATAATTATCACTCATCTTATTTAAAATAAAATGGAGAAGAAACAAATGGAAAATAAGAAAAGTATAAAGAAATTATTTTTAATTACATTAATGATGTATATTAGTACATTAATTATAGCAGTAACATTGAATAGTGAGAAAAATTTATCAAGTTTAAAAAATGGACCATTACTAATGCTTTTATTCTATGGACAATTAATTCTTATATTAATTAATATTACAATTAATAGAAAAGATAAAAATATTAGCTCGTTAGAATTGAAAAAAATATTAGATGTTGAATTAATGATTAAGTCATCAATTTTTTTTATTTATAATATAATATTACCTAACCTAAATAGAAGATCTAATAGTTTGATTGTATGTAGTATATTAATTATAGCTTTTTTAATTAACATAAGTATTTTAATTTACTCATTTAAGCATATTAATAAATTAACAATAAATATAAAAAAAGAAGTTAATAGTAAAATAGTTAATACTAAATACAGTCTTATTGGAATAATATTATACTTTATTGCTATAGGCATATCTAGCTCAACGACTTATTTATTAATTTTTAAAGTTTGTTTATTTGTTTTATCAATAAATATATTAGGCAATAATTTTAAAAAACATTATAGTATTGTTAACTTTAGAAATAAGATAAATTTATCGTTGATTATAGGAGCTATGATTAATATTTCTATTTTTATTTATCTCTATTTTATGTTCAATGAATTAGATAAAAAGACTTTTTTTAATATGAGAGATATTGCTTTTATAATTTCAGCCTTGTTTATAATTCCATATCTTAAGAAATCTCAGTTCAGTAATAGTTAATAAATAGCTTGAAATTAAAGAGTTTAAGAATTTTTAGAAAATATAACAATGTATTTAAGGAGAGATTATGAAAATATGTAGTGTTTGTAAATCAGAAGATATAAAGGAAATAGAAATAGTAACAAAAGGGGCATTTACAGCAATAGAAATTCCAAAGAAGATAGAGGTTAGCCCTAAAAGTTTAAAGATAAAAAAATATTTATGTTTGAATTGCGGGTATATAAGCTTGTATGCAGAAGACTTTGCAAAGTTTAAGTAGCAAGCATTTACGAATATAAAGAAAAGGTTCCAGTCTCTAAATATTTAATTTGGAAACTGGAGCTTTTTAATTTATAGGATATTATAGATTTGGAACCTATAGATAACTTGATATAATTAATGAGATGATGATTGTAAATGAAAAAATAACAGTAAAAGAAATATCAATAGATAAATATGAAAAGTTTAAGGAAAAGTATTGGTACAAAGTTCTTGAAATCATGCGTGAGTATTTAGACAATTTAGTATATAAAGTTATTAGAAAGTGGATAACAAGATGGACCATAGTATGCAATGGCAAGAATAAGCATTAATTTTGGCAAATAAATCAGTAAAAACCTATATGGTAAAAGGACAAGGTGTTGTAGTTTCAGAAAATAAATCTGATGAGCAGTATTATAAAACTATTTCAGAGTTTACAAGTGAAAAAAATCAATATGAGTTAGAGTTATCTAAATTAGTAGCTCAAAAGGAAGCCTTAGAAAAAGGAAAAGAACAATATAAAGTAGTTGATCAAAAAGGAGGAGTTATTCATCTAAACGCTCCGTTAACTTCAGGAATGGTACTTCAAGGAGGAAGCTTAATAAGAACTATAACAAGTAAAGAAGAAGAATTAATAATAGAAACTATGCTACCTTCAACTGATAGATCAAGAATACATGTAGGAGATGAAGTATCTTTAGTCGTAGGTGGTTTGCTTCAATCTGAATATGGAACAATATCAGGAAAAGTCACTGAAAGTCTAAATCTATGATTTAGCTCCTTGAAGTTACTCATCCGAAGATATGAGGAGGAGTTTCCTATAAAAAAATTGAAGATGCAACAAAAAGTGACAGTCCAAATCTTTGATTTGGAAACTGGAACTTTCTCATCTGTAAGATGAGTTTCATTAAAAAAGCTAGGAAATGCATTTTTTAAAGTTAAAGTCAAACCAGATAAAACTTATTTAGAAGATTCTAAGGGAGAAAAGGTTAACTTAACAATAGGTATGGTAACTGAAACAAGGGTTAAGTATGAAAAGATAAGTAAAATTCTAAATCTTTGATTTAGCTAATTGAACTTACTCATCTGAAGTATTGAGGAGGAGTTTCCTTTAAAGATGAAATACATTTTAGAACTTATAGGAACTAAATTTAGTTAATTACTTTGCATTAAAAGAAGATTAGATAAAGTAATATTTAATAAACATAGCGCGCGAATTATATAATTGTTTGTTAATTATTTACAGGATTCTAAAATTCTTTTAAAATAAATATATGTATAAAAATGGAGGAGAAGAAATGAGTACTTTTGTATTAAAAAGAGAATACGCATTACAAATGCCATGTAGTTATGTAGATATTGATAGGGGGGAGATGGAGTATGTTGATGGTGGATATAGATCAAGCCGTCAAACTTGGGTTCCAGCACAAACAATACGTATTTCAGTAGGTGCTTATGCAACTGCTGTGGGTATTTCAAGTCTAGCACTTAGTGTAGCGATAAGTGCTATAACAGGAGGAACTGCAATTTTGGTGATTACAAAACAGAAAATCCTAGAATACGTTTTACAGGGTTCTGTCTCAGTTATTGGAAGTTGGTCTGGTGCTAAAGCATTAGATACAGATGGTGATGGTTATATTACAAGATATGTATCGGGGCATTATGAAACTGAATATAATCCGTATCCAATGCATAGTTATGAAGGAGCTAGATTTTAAAATGAAATTTTTAGGACCTTTCGTTATAAGTATTGGTGTTGTTTTAATAGTAAATTCTATATTAAAATCTTATGTAACTAATGTAAGCTCTACAGGTTTAATATTTGGTATTTTAATATTACTAATTGGAATAATAATTAATATCAAAAGCAAGAAGAAGGAGAATTAGAGTTAAAGAAAGAGTTTATAATAATATATAGTATAGAGTATATAAATTGCTTAAATCAATAAAAATGATTAACAAGAAGTTAAATTTATTATAGCAACCGAAGAAATATATGTATTGTAACAAAAATATGAGAAGGTTATAATAAGTGGAATTGTTATAGCATAGTATTAAAATTATTAGGGGATAGTAGGTAGTTTTGGAATGATATACTATAAAAAGATTTTGGAGGAATTATTATGAAACAAGCTACTTTGATAGAAATGATGAAATAGAAAGCGAATTTTACAATAAATTAAATGCGTCATATATAGGAAGAAAAGAATTTAATATAGATAAAGAATCAAGGCTATGAAGATAAACAAATTGAAGAATATGCTAAAACACAAAAGATAAATCTGATGAGCACTACTATAAAACTATTTCAGAGTTTACAAGTGAAAAAAATCAATATCAGTTAGAATTATCAAAATTAGTAGCACAAAAGGAAGCCTTAGAAAAAGGAAAAGAACAATATAAAGTAGTTGCTCAAAAAAGTGGAGTTATTCATTTAAATACGCCATTAACTTCTGGAATGGTACTACAAGGAGGAAGCTTAATAGGAACTATAACAAGTAAAGAAGAAGAATTAATAATAGAAACTATGTTACCTTCAAGTGATCGACCAAGAATACATGTAGAAGATGAAGTATCTTTAGTCATAGGAGGCTTATTGCAATCAGAATATGGAACAATATCAGGAAAAGTGACTGAAAGTCTAAATCTATGATTTAGTACCTTGAAGTTACTCATCCGAAGAATTGAGGAGGAGTTTCCTTTAAGGATGAAATATATTTTAGAATTAATAGGAATTAAATTTAGTTAGTTACTTTGCATTAAAAGAAATTTTAATATGGTAAATTAAACATGAAAAGCGCGCGAATTAATTAATTTTATGTGAAAGATTTACAAGGATTAAAAGTTCTTTTAAATATATATGTATAAAATGGAGGAGAATAAAATGAGTATATTTGTATTAAAAAGAGAGTATGCTTTACAATTACCAAATAGCTATGTAGAAATAGACAGAGATGAAATGGAATATGTTGATGGGGGGGGGTAAGTCTAGCTATGTCAACATCATATTTAAATAAAGATACTTGCCTAAGTAAGGCAGATGTTTTAATAAGAAGTTATCAAGTTAGACTTATGACAAAGTATCAAATCGCTAAAGAGATATATGCACATGCAGTAATATATTATGCTTCACCTGCTACATTAGCAATTCTTGGTCCTATTGTTGGAGCACCTTTATTAAGTTATTTAAGAAGTCATGCAAATCCAATAGATATAGCAGATGGCGGTGATTCAGCATCTAGAGAAAGTATTTATAATGCAATATGGAATACATTCTAATTAAATTATAAATAATATTAAACTTAATTTAAAAAGTATTTCTTGATTATGAAGTTAATTCACCATAGAGAAATACTTTTTTCTTATTTTGTAACGGATTTACGAAAAATAGGATATATATTATGGGAGGTGAAGCATTGCTTACTATTGGTGAAATATATAAAGAGAATTCTAAGATTGTATATGGTTTTTTACTTAGTTATACAAAAGATGCGAGTTTATCTGAAGAATTAACACAGGAAACTTTCTTAAGGGCAATTAAATCAATTCATAAATATAACGGAAAGTGTAAAATTTCAGTATGGCTTTGTCAAATAGCTAAGCATATTCTATTTCAAGAATGGGAGAAAAGAGGAAAAACAATAAATGTTTCATATGATGAAAATATTCAAATTAAGGGTGATTCTACAGAAGAATTAGTTATATCAAATGAGAATAAGAAAAGTATATATAAGATAATACAATCTTTAGAGAATCCGTATAAAGAAGTTATTTATCTTAGATTAACAGGAGATTTAAGCTTTAAGGAGATTAGTGAGATATTAGGGAAGTCAGAAAATTGGGCTAGAGTTACATTTTATAGAGGTAAATCTAAGCTTATTAGGAGGTTAGAAGATGGAGAATAAATTATCTTGCACCATAATTAGGGATTTATTACCTATATATGTTGATGAAGTTGAAAGCAAAGAAACGAATGCTTGCATTAAACAACATTTAAAAGAATGTGATGCTTGTAAAAAAGAATATTATAGAATACGCAATGTTAATAATTCTAATGAAAAAAGTAGTGAAATAGATACAATTAGAAAATTTAAATTAAAAATTATATTATTATTCATTTCATTAATAATAATAAGTGCAGCTTGTGTAAGTTTATCAATGATGTGTAAAGACATTCAAATTGGTTTGTATAGAATTTCTACTGAAGAAATTATTTTAATGGTAGTATTAAATATAGGTATTTATTTTATTCCAATGATGGCGTTATTATTTTGTTGGATATGGAAGAAAGCTTCATATGGTAGTAATAGTTATAATGTTTCAAATACATTTTTTATATCTTTAGTAATTATAGTTATATATTTAATAATCAGTTTGCTATATAGATATATAGATTTATTAAATTTTTGGTAGGAGGAGTAAAATGAAACATATAGCATCGTGTGAAATAATTAAAGATTTATTACCTAATTATATTGAAAATGTCTTAAGTAAAGAAGGAAAGGAATTAGTGAAAGATCATATTGATGGTTGCAGTAAATGTAGGGAAGAATACGAAGTAATAAGTTCTAATCTTAGTATAAATAATGTAGATAAGGTGAAAATTAATTATCTAAAAAAAGTTAATAAAAGATTTTTAATTATATTAATATTATTATCAATAGTTACAGCAATTTCCTCTGTGGCATTAATACTTAATACTGATAAAAATATTGAAGAGGGAATTTTAACCTTAATATTTTTTGCCTTTATTATTATTGCAATAATAATAAAATTTATTGCTCCATTGTTTGGGTTAATATTTAGTATTGTATATCTAAAGAAAACACATAAAAAAATCCTTGTTGTTCCCATAATTATATGTAGTATGTGGTTATTAAATTCTATATATATTTATATAAAAAACTTAATATATTATTAAAAGTTATTTTAAAGTTTTACAATACTATAAATTAATAATATCTTGGAAGAGTTTTATTTAACAAAATATACATTTTGAACAGAGGTTATTTATGTATCAATACAATTTGCTTTTCGAAGCAAGATCAATAGGAGAATTTTTTAAGAGACTAGGAATTTTAATTTTAACAGTAATATTATTATCTTTATACGTTATTGGAGTAACTTATGTAATTGAAAGTTTTATTAAAAACTTTAACTACAATTATTTATTAATAACAATGAAGATATTAGACAATACAGTATGCTCCTTAATTCCAGCGATAATATTATTAATGATTCCATGTAGAATCATTAATAATATTAGTAGAAGATATTTAGTTTATAGGGAAAAAATAAAAGATGTTCTATAATTTTTTATTCTATTTTACTTTCTTTAATATTAGTATTTATTTATAGCTTAAATAAATATACGATATTTTATGAAAATAAAATTATAAAACATAATATTATGAAGTCTCTGCAAAAGGAATATAGTTATTCTGATATAAAAGAAGGAGATGTTTTTATGTTTAGCGTCAATTGTAAAGCAGATAATTATGTTTATATTAAAGAAGATCAGAAAGTTCTATTTTTTAATAGTATATTTGAGGACAAAACTTGGCTAATACTATTAGCTTCGCTTTTGGATCTGTTAATTCCGGATCCAAGATCATTCCATATCCCTGTTGCCATTGAAGTAAAAGCAGTTGAGAATTCAATAATAACAATAAATAATAAACTAGAAGTTACCGGTTCTGAAGATTATAGATATTTTATTTTAAATTCACATTATAGAAAGTGGAAAAAGACATGTTTAATATCTAACTGTATTCTTATTACAATTGCAGTCATTATGTCACTTTTCTTTTTATATCTTTTTTTTGAATCAAATAAAAATTATCTTATAGGTATTCTATTTTTAGTAGTAGTTTCACTTAGTATCTTTAATATATCAAAATTGATTAATCAATTCAAAAAGATTAAAATTTATGGAGTAGAGGATCGAAAAATAATATGGACTAAAAGGGATAAGGATTAAAGACATATATTCTAAAAGGGAAAAAGAGTAAATGAAGCTAAGAATAGCTATTTTCATTGACTCTTTTCTTTAAAATATAATAGTGCTAATTAATTTGTGCTAGACATTTACAAATGATAAAAGTTCTTTTCAGATAAATATGTAAAGTAGAGGAGTATTCCTGTGAAAAAGAGAATATGCTTTACAATTACTAAATAACTATGTAGAAATAGACAAAGACGAAATGGAACATTTATGATTATGTTAATAAGAGTTATTTGAATAGAGATATTATTGATTTTATAATACTTAAGAAGAAAATTTTTAATATTAGAGATATTGCTTTCAGAATTTCTTCTTTGTTTATAGGTTCATATTTTAATAAATCTCAGGTCAGTAATAGTTAGTAATTATATTCATATAAAAAATTAAATAATAGATAAAAGTCAGTATTCAATAAAGGATACTGGCTTTTTTACTAAATTTGTTAAAAATAAGGAATTTTTAAGAATTTGTTAAGGGAAATTTATACTAAATAGGGTACAATTATTAATATAGATAAATTTCAATAAAAATAATAATTAATTGTTAATTGAAACCTAGGGGGAATAATGATGAAGTGGTTTTATAAAAAAAGTGCAATAACTACTATTTTAGTATTAGTAATAACTAGTTTATTTTTTACTTCTTTGGAAGTAAAGGCTAAAGCCGATAGTTCAGAGAACTATGAGATAAAAGTTAGTTATGGAATTCAAGGTAAGTATAGGGCTATGAAATATATACCTGTAACAGTAGAGGTTAATAGCTTAAAAAAGGATTTTACAGGTGAAGTAGAAATAAGAGTAGCTAGTTCTAATGCAAGAACTTATGATGCTTACAGTAAAGAAGTTTCATTAACTAAAGGTGAAACTAGTAAAGTTATAATACCTGTAAAGGTATTAGAAAATTCAAGTAAGATGACAGTTAATATTGTTGGAAATGGAAAGGTTTTAGCCCAAAAGAAAACATTAGTATCAAGCGGAAGAGTGACAGAAACAAATATGTTTGTTGGAATATTAACTGATGACGCTACTTCACTTGGATATGTTGGAAATGTAAAGTTTGATTCTAATAAAGGATTTCAAGGAACAATTGAAAGTGCATATCTAGATGAAAACATAATAGGTGAAAATAATTTAAACATAGATGGATTGGACGTAATGATTATAAATAATTATAATATGTCTAATTTAAAAAAGGAGCAGTACACTGCAATAAATTCATGGATTAATAAAGGTGGAACTTTAGTATTAGGAACAGGAGCAAATGAAGCTAAAACTGTAGGGGGTATAGATAAGGATTTTCTACAAATAAAATCTAATGGAGCTAAAGAAGAAAATATAACCTTAGTAGAGGAGAACTTAAAGCTTATAACTTCTAATTTAGAAGTTAAAGATTCCCAAATAAAAAATAAAACATCAGAAAAGGATTTAGTATATTCTATTGAAAAAGGTAAGGGACAAATATTAATAACAACTTTTGATTTAGGTTTAGAACCATTAATATCATCAAAGGATGCAAGTAAATTTTTAGGTCTAATACTAACAGATGCAGCAAATGGAATCTTTGATAAGAATATGAATGGCGGATATATAGGTCAAGGATATTATAGGTCTAGAGAACTTATAAAAACTATTCCAACAAATGAAATAGTAGGAACAACTCCTTTAATAGTAGTATTTGCTTGCTATGCATTAATTATAGGAATTGTACTTTATATAGTTTTAAAGAAGTTAAATAAAAGAGATTTAACTTGGATAGCTGTACCAGCAATTTCAGTTATATTTGCTTTAGTTATTTACTTTATAGGGTCATCAACAAGAGTGAATGATGTAATTTTAAATCAAAATAATATAGTTTCAGTAGACAAGGACGGTAAAGGAATAGCAAAAGGATATATAGGAATAGGAACAAAGTATAAGGATGATGTAAATATAGAAAAGCCAGAAGACTTAACTATGAGCTATATGACAGATGATATGTATTACTATGGAAATCCAGAGGAAGAAATACAAGATAGACTAAGAGTAAAAACTACTTATAAAGGAAATAATTCTTATTTTACATTTGAAGATAATGATGCACTTGATATTAAGACATTTGAGGTTGTAGGAAAAGAACAAGTTGTGCCTAAAATTGATTCAAGTTTTAACTTATCTGATGGAAATTTAAATGGATCTGTAAAAAATAATTTAGATATACAAATAAATAAACTAATTTTAGTTGTAGGGCAAAATGTATGGGATTTAGGAGCATTAACTAAAGGAGAGGAAAAAACGATAGAAGGAGCATCGGTTTCAGGAGCTTTTAGTATTCAAGCCTATGCAGATACATTAAGTCAAAAATATTATGATGCAAGATGGAATAGTAAGGGCGATTTAAAAAAGGAAGAGTACAAGAATATATTAAGAAATTCAAATTTATTAACAGTAGTTTCTGATGAAATAACTTCAGGCAATCAAATAAAATTAGTTGCAATTACTGACTTACCTATAGAATATGGAATGAATTTTGGTAAAAAATCTGTATCAAAATTTGATACAACAGCAATAGTCCAAGATGTCAATATAGATTTTAAGAGTAAGGACGGAACTTTAAATTTCCCTGACGGATATTTTTCATATGAAGTTGATTCAGTTAACTCATCAGCTAATGTACATTTAGATGAATATAATGGATATATCTATGGTCAAGGTGAAATAGTATTTGATTATAAGATTGATAACAATATTGATGTTACAGAAGTTATAGTAAAATCTGGTGTTGATAGATATGGATATAATGGCGGAGAAAATGGAGAAAAGCACATATATAACTATAAGACTAAGGGATATGAAAAAATAACATTATCTCAAGGATTTGAGAAGATAAAAAATATAGAAGATTATATTGATAACAACACAGTGAAAATAAAGGTGACTGTTGACGACATGAAAGGCCAATCAATGGTTCCTAAAATAACAGTTAAGGGGAGGGAGAAATAATGCTAGTTATAAAAAGCCTTGAAAAATCTTATGGTAAGTTTAAGGCATTAAATGGACTAAACTTAGAAATAGAAAAAGGTGAGATATTTGGATTTATAGGTCCAAATGGAGCAGGAAAAAGTACTACAATGAAAATAGTTTCTGGCTTACTTTCCCCAGATAGTGGAGAAGTTTATGTAGATGGAATAGATGCAATAAAAAACAATAAAGCTTTAAAGGATAAAATAGGGTATATGCCAGATTTCTTTGGAGTTTATGATAATTTAAGAGCCATAGAGTACTTAGAATTTTATGCTTCAATATATGGAATTGTTGGTGAAGAAGCTAGAAAATTATCGATGGATTTATTAGAGCTTGTTAATTTGCAAGATAAGTATGATGCAAATGTAGATGGTTTATCAAGAGGAATGAAACAAAGATTATGTTTGGCAAGATGTTTAGTTCATAATCCAGAGTTATTAATACTAGATGAACCAGCTTCAGGTATGGATCCAAGAGCAAGATTTGAAATGAAGGGTATATTAAAAAATCTTAAGGAAATGGGAAAGACAATAATAGTATCATCTCATATACTATCTGAACTTGGAGAAATATGTACTAGAATAGGAATAATAAAAAATGGGTCTATAGTATGCGAAGGAACTGTTGAAGAGGTTATGCTTAGAGCATCAGGTACAGCACCTATTAATATCACTGTTATAGAAGAGCCTGAAAAAGCAATAGAAGTTTTAAAGCAAATGCCAGATGTTAAAGAGATTTCAATAGATGGAAACAAAATTACAGCAAGTGTAACTGGAGGAGATGAGGAAGCTAAGAAAATACTAAAAGCTTTAGTTACACAAGATGTGTCTGTTATAGGTTTTGCTAAGGCAATAGGTAATTTAGAAGATGTATTTATACAAATAACAGAGGATAATAATTAGAAGGGGGAGATGAAAATGAGAGTGAATCCAGTTTTAAGAAATGAAAGTAAGTTAACTGTAAGAACACCAAGATTTACAATTATGCTATTTATTTATATAGCTATTTTATCAATAGGAACACTACTTTTTTATAATTCTTATAGTAAAGAAGTATATGCAAGTGGATTAAATATGCAAGGATCAGTAACATTATATATAGGAATGGCAATAGCTCAAGCTGTACTTTTAATGTTTATAGTACCATCATTAACATCAACTTCAATATGTTCAGAAAGAGAAAAACAAACATTAGATATTTTATTATCAACTAGGTTAAGTTCATTTCAGATTATAATTGGGAAACTATTAGCTTCTTCTCTTAAAGTAATAATGTTAATAGTTTGTACAATACCATTATATTCTATATGTTCATTGATAGGTGGAGTAAAGATAAGTAATATATTTGTATTAGTTTTATCATTCATAATAAACACAATATTTGTTGGATCAATTGGTGTTTTTATTTCTAGTTATGTAAAAACATCTAAGGTAGCAACTGCATTAACTTATGCAATAGTATTATTTCTATTTGTAGGAACAATAGTTATAGCTTATATAATTTGGATTATTGCTATGATGAGAATGAGTGGAGGACCATCTATTAATCGACCAAGTATATCGCCTATAGCTTATTTAAGTCCAGCACTTGGATTTATAAGTATGCTATCCAATCAAGTAGGCCTTGGAAATAATTTCCCTTATATGATAGCAGAATTAGGGATTTCAAAATATACAGAATATATTTCAATAGGGATTCAAAGTGTAGGAAGCATAATATTGCTATACTTAGCATCAAGAAGACTAAATCCTCTAAATAGAAAAAGAAGCAAGAAGGTAAAGATTAAGGCAAATAAAAGTGTAAAGGAGTAGAGCTATGAATTCTTTAAATAATGAAATATTAACCTTTATAAAAAAGGCATCCAAAAGAATTAAAGCGAACTTTATAATAAATTTAAGCATAGTAGGGTTAAAATACCTACTATGCTTAATCTTATGTTTACTGTTAATATCTTTATTTATAACATTTCCATATGTTGAAGAAGTTTCATTTGGTGTTTTAGCTGTAGGACTAATTTCAATAATAATATATGGTTTTATAAAATCACCAGATAAAAAGAAAGTAGCTTTAATAGTTGACTCAAAAGGGTTAAAAGAAAGAGTTACAACTTCTTTAGAATTAATAAATGAAGAAGATAGTATTTCAATTGCTCAAAAAAATGATACTGTATCTTATATTAAAAGTTTTAATATAAAAAATAATTTAAAGATAAGTATAGATAAAAAACAAATTCTTATGGTTATAGGATTAATAATAATATGTTCTATAACATCATTTATAGATACTTCAGCTAAAAAGGAAGCTAATTCAATTAGGGAATTCAATAAATATCAACAAGAATTTATTAAAAAGATTGAAGAGGAAAAGAAATTAGTTGAGAAATCAGAAGAGTTAACTGAAGAAGAAAAAGAAGCTATAAAAAAGATATTGGAAGATGCAAAAAAGGAATTAAAGGAAAGTGAAAAGAAGCTTGATGTAAATAAGACTTTAGAAAGAATGGAAAAAAAGTTAGAAGATAAAAAGAATGAGGCAAAGAGTGATAAAAGTAAAGCGGTTATAGAAAAAACTCAGAAAAACCTACTAGATGAGTTTAATAAAGATAAAGAAGAAAGTGCAAAGAAAGATTTAAATAAATTAGTTAATGAGCTTATGAAAAAGAAAGAGGGAAAGGAACTTTCTGATGCAATATTATCCAAGGATAAGGAAGCTCTAGAAAAGGCCTTAGGAAAGTTAAAGAAATCCCTTGGGAATATGAGTAGTAGTGAATTAAATAATTTATCAAAAGCTCTTGCAAATGCTGCTAATAGCATGGATGATGAAAATCTTGCAGAAGCGCTGAGTGAGGCTTCAAATTCAGTTTTAGATGGGAAACTTGATGCAGAAAGTCTAAAGGATGCAATTCAAAATTCACAAAATAATAGCAGTGGAAATAAGCCTGGAGATAAAAGTGGTGAAGGAGCTGGAGAAGGGGAAGGTTCTGGAGAAGGAGAAGGGCAAGGACAAGGCCAAGGTCAAGGTGGTCAAGGAAATGGAAATGGTAATGGAAGTGGAAATGGCCAAGGAGGAACAGGCTGGGATACAGGGAACAATGAAGGTAATAAAAATGATTTAGATAATAAAAAAGGAGAGCAAATATATATTCCAGGACGAGAAGTTGGTAAGGATGAAAATCTAACTGGAAACAAAAATCAAGATGGAAATTCTCAAACTATAGAAACAGAAAATGGATTCAATTTAGATGGGAATAAAATAAATTATGATAAAGTAATAGGAGATTATACTAATAGTGCATTAGAAGGTGCAAATAATAGTAATCTTCCAGAAAGTTTAAAGAATCTTATAAAGGATTATTTTGAAGGATTAAACTAAGAGGTGAGAAAGATGGAAATAAGCGAAAAAGAAATGATAGAGGTTTCAGAGAAAATAAAAAGATGTGAGGAAGAAATAGCAAAAGGAATTATAGGACAAAAGGATATAATTAGAAATGTTTTAGTTGCTATTTTTGCAGATGGTAATGTACTTTTAGAAGGTATGCCTGGAATGGGAAAAACTCAATTAGTAAAAACAATAGGAAAAGTGTTGAATTTAAGTTTTTCTAGAATACAGTTTACACCAGACTTAATGCCAGCAGACGTAGTTGGAACAAATATAGTAGTTAAAGAAAATGATAAAACTTTATTTAAATTTGAAAAAGGACCAGTATTTACGAACTTACTATTGGCAGATGAAATAAATAGAGCAACTCCTAAAACTCAATCTGCATTACTTGAAGCTATGGGAGAAAAAACAGTAACAGTTGGTAAGACAACTTATGAAATGTCAAAGCCATTTATGGTGCTTGCAACTCAAAATCCAATAGAGCAAGAAGGAACATATCCACTTCCAGAAGCACAATTAGATAGATTTTTATTTAAGTTAAATGTAGATTTTCCAAATCTTCAGGAGCTTAAAGAAATTATGGATTTAACATTAACAAACAATAAAGTTCAATTTGATGCTGTTCTTGAAGGTGATGAAATATTAAAGATAAGAGAAATAATTAGAGAAATAAAGCTAGCAGAGGCAGTTAAGGAATTTGCATTAAAGCTTATATTAGCAACTCATCCTGAAATTCCAGAAACCTCAGAATTTGTTAAGAAATACGTAGAAGCAGGAGCTAGTCCAAGAGCTGCACAAGGGATTATTAGTGGCGCGAAAGTAAGAGCTGTTATGGAAGGGCGATTAAATGTATCATTTGAGGATATTAAGGCTTTAGCTTATCCAGTTTTAAGACATAGAATAATATTAAATTTTGATGCTATAACTGAAGGGTTAACTGAAGAAAGTATTATAGATAAGATACTAGAAGATTTAAAGGTTGTGTAGAAAATGAGCGAAAGGATATTTAATGAGGACTTTTTTAAAAAGTTAAATAAAATAAATATGCATATAAATTTTAAGCTTTCTTCAGGAACACAGGGAGGAAGAAAGTCAAAGGCAAAGGGAGTTTCTGTAGAGTTTTCTGATTATAGAGAATATGCTCCAGGTGACGATTTTAGACGAATAGATTGGAATGCATATGGTAGATTTGACAAGTTTTTTATAAAGGTTTTCATGGAAGAAAGAGAAGGGATTTTTAATTTCTTTGTTGATAAAAGTAAATCAATGGATTATGGAAATGAAAACAAAAAGGATAGTGCATTAAAGGTAGTTGCAGCTTTAAGTTATATTGCCTTAAATAATTTAGATAGAGTAAATATAAGTACTATGGATAGTGGTGATATACAAAGTATAAAATCAGCAGCTGGAAACAAAGCATTTCAAAGAATATTAAAAGAATTAGAAAATGTTGAGTTTGATGGTAAAACAGATCTTACAAGTAGTATAAAGAAAAGACAATTAACTCCAAGAGGAGTATCTGTAGTTGTATCTGATTTTTTGAATAATGAGGGGTTAAAGGGTTTAGATGACGCTCTTAAGTATCTAGCATTTAAAAAGCAAGATATAATACTAGTTCAAATACTATCAAATGAAGAAATTAATCCAGAGTTTAATAATGAAATTACTTTTATAGACAGTGAAACAAGTGAAAATGTAAAAATGAGTCTGACTCCAAGTCTTATAAAAGAGTATAAAAACACTTTAAAGTCTTATAAAAAATCTATTGAAGACATTACAAAAAAATACGGTGGTAAATTCATAAGTGTAAATTCATCTATGGAAATTGAAGATATTATATTAGGTGAATTTAGCAAGAAAAGAGTATTGTATTAAGGCACAATCCAATAAAAGGAGGAAGTCATGGGATTTACAAATTTTTGGCCCTTATTCTTATTAATAACAATTCCTCTTTTAATAATGCTTTATATATTGAAAAGAAAGTATAAAGAAGAGGTTATATCTTCAACACTTTTGTGGAATGAAGTATATAAAAATACTAGAGCAAACACACCATGGGAAAAGCTAAGAAAAAATATTATGTTACTACTTCAAATAATAACATTGATTGCCCTTATTTTTAGTTTAATGAGACCTTTTTTAAACTTTGGAGGCAAGAGTTATAAAAATATTATTTTAGTATTAGATAATACTGCAAGCATGAGTGCAGAATATGGCAGTAATACCAGGTTAGATGAAAGCAAGAATTTAGCAAAAGAGTTTTTACAATCAACAAAGGATGATACTAATGCTTTTATAATAAGCTTTGATGGAAGTAGTAATTTACTTCAAAATGGAGATTTTAATAAAGAAGCCTCTAATGAAATAATTGATTCAATACCTCAAAGTTATAATACTGGAGATATAAATGATACTTTATCATTTATAAAAGCAATAGGCCAAGGAATTGAAGAAGAATACGAAGTTATAGCTTTTACAGATAAAGAATTTTCATTAGGTGATGTTAATGGAAAGGTTATATCATTAGCTAACTCAGGAATAAATGCATCTGTGGATAATGTATCTCATAAGTTTTTAGAGGATAAGGTAAGAGTTATAGCAACTATAACAAATAGAGGAATAGGAGTTTACGAAGGCGATTTTTCTCTTTATGATGGCGAAGAACTTGTAGCTGTCGAAAGTTTGCAATTGCAAGAAGGAGAAAATAAAACTTTAACTTTTGACTTTCCTAAGATAAATGGTGAAGTATTAAAGGGAGAATTATCTAGAAAAGATATGATTTCTGGAGACAATACTTATAACAATGTGGTGGGAAAGAAAAAGGTAAATAAGATTCTTATAGTTACAGAACAAAATGTATTTTTAGAAAGAGCTTTTGGTAGTATTGAAAATACAGAAGTATATAAAACTAATGATGCATCAAATTTAACAAGTGCAGATGAATATGATTTATATGTATTTGATAATGTTACTCCAGATATAATCCCATCGAAAGGAAGTATATTATTTATTAATCCAAGCTCCAATGAATTCTTTAAGGTTGTTTCAGGTGGAGAAGGGGGAGAGGCTAAAGCTGTTATAGGAGAACTTTCAAAGTACTTAGAAGATACAACATTTACTGCTGCTAAGTATAATGCAATAGAAATTCCTTACTATGGAAGAGGCTTCTTAAATATAGATGAAAGTTATATAGGATTCAAGGGAGAAATTGATGGAAGGAAAATAGCGGCTTTATCATTTGATCTTCATAATAGTGATTTTGCACTTAAAAAGGAATTTCCTATATTAATGTATGAACTTGGAGAAAATTTAATATCAAGTGGAATGGTTTATAAGAGTAATTTCAAAGCTGGAGAAAAGATAATAGCTAAAGGGTTATCTTTAGATAATAATATAACTTTAACATATCCAAGTGGAAAAACATTAGAAATAAAATCAGGGGATGATATAAAAGAGGATAGGGAACTTGGAGTTTATAAATTAAATGTTTTAGAAAAAAAAGAGCTATTTTCAGTTAACTTTCCATCAGAAAAGGAAAGTAATACTAATGTAAATAATATTGGTGAAAGTGAAAACATAAGTAATGCAAAAGCTGATTTAAAAAGAGGTTTAAATCTTGCTCCATTGCTTATAATATTGGCTATTTCAGTAGTAGCTTTTGAATGGATTATGTATAAGAGAGGAAATTAGGAGGCAAAGAAGAGATGAAAATAGAAATAGGAAATTTATACTTTTTAATATTGATTCCAGTTATTTTTGCCTTTATGTATTATAGCTTTAAAAAATATAAACCATGGAGTAAAAATGAAATTGCAGTATTTATAAGTAGAGTAGTAATATTTATACTTTTAATATTAGCATTTGGAAATATAACTATAAATTTAAAAGGTAGAAATATATCAACTGTATTCTTACTTGATGTATCAGAAAGTGCAAGTGACTTTGAAGAATCAGGAAAGGATTTTATATCTACAGCTATAGAGTCAATGCCAAGAGGAAATAAAGCAGGAGTAGTTTTATTTGGTGATAACTCGAAGATTGATAAGGTATTAAATAAGAAAAAAGAATATAAATCAATAAATGAAAAGCCAGTTGTAACAGCAACAAATATTCAAGAGGCAGTAGAAAGTGCTTTGGGATTATTTGAAAGAGGCGGTTCTAGAAGAATAGTTTTAATAACTGATGGTGAGGAAAATCAAGGAGATATATTAAAATCCATACCATTAATAAATGAGCAAAAAATAGATTTTAAAGTTTATAAAATTACTGGTGAAAAAGGTGATGAAATCTACGTTGATAATGTAAAGGTACCAGATAATATATCTGTAGGGGAGGAATTTTCTGTTTCTATTGATATAAAATCAAATTATGCAACAAAGGCAAAGCTTACATTATTTTCAGGTAGGAACAAAGTAGGAGAACAGCAGGTACAAATACAAAAAGGGAAAAACTCCTTTGTATTTAAAGATAAGCAAAGTTCAGGTGGCTTTAAAGGCTATAGAGTGCTAATAGAAGCAGATGGAGATACAAATAAAGTTAATAATGAATTTAGTACTTTTACCAATGTAATGGATAAGCCAAATATTCTTCTTATTAATGGAATTAAAGGCGATTCAAAAGCATTAGAAGAAATATTAGTAAACTCAGGTGCTAATATTAAGAAAATTTCTCCAAGTGTATCACCAAGTACTTTAAATGAATTACTTGAATATAAATCAATAGTTTTAAATGATGTTCATAGAGATGATTTAAGTAATGGATTTATGGATAATATAGAAGCTTATGTAAAAGATTATGGTGGTGGATTAATAACATTTGGCGGTGAGGATTCTTATGCTCTTGGAGGCTATAAAGATACTTCACTTGAAAAAGTATTGCCAGTTTATATGGATAAGAGAGGAAAAAATGAAGTTCCTTCAATAAGTATTAATTTAATAATAGATAAATCAGGTAGTATGAGCGCTGAAGGTGGTGGAGTTAGTAAACTAACTTTAGCTAAGGAAGCTGCAATGAAGGCATTAGAAAATTTAAGAGAAGTAGATGAGATATTAGTAATAGCTTTTGATGATACTTATGATGAGGTAGTACCTCTTCAAAAGGTTGGAGATAAAGAATCTATAAAAGAACTTATATCAGGAATTCAAATAAGAGGAGGAACATCAATTTATCCAGCCCTTGAACAAGGTTATAATATGCAAATGAAAAGTAGTGCAAAGATAAAACACACAATATTATTAACAGATGGTCAAGATGGATATGGCTTTGATAACTATGCTAATCTTCTTAAGAATTTTAATGATAATAATATTACTCTTTCAACGGTGGCCGTTGGTGAAGGCGCTAATGCAGATCTTTTAAATCAGCTTGCTTCAATAGGAAAGGGAAGAAGTTATTATACAGATATATATACTGATATTCCAAGAATATTTGCAAAGGAAGTTCTTTTATCAGCAGGGACCTATATAATAAATGAAGAGTTTACTCCTAAGATATTAAGTAATCACGAAATATTAGCTGGAGTAAAAACGTCAGATGGAATTCCAAGCTTACTTGGATATATAGGAACATCTATAAAAGAGAATGCAGTTGAAATATTAAGTTCTAATCATGATGAGCCAATTTTAGCTGCAATGCAATATGGAATAGGAAGAACAGTAAGTTTTACTTCAGATGTTAGTGGGCAGTGGAGTAAAAATTATTTGGCGTGGGAGTATGGACCGCAACTTATAAAAAATATGGTTTACTTTACGATTCCAAAGTATGGAGAAGAAGGAAAGCTTAATATCAGCCAAGAAGGAAATGAAGCAAAAGTAGAGTTTTATAATGATAAGATATCTAAGGATGCAAAGGTTAAAGGGATATATAATGGGGAAAATGGAGAGGAAGGGGAATTTGAATTAAGCCAAGTTGAACCAGGGAAATTTCAGGCTAATATTCCACTAAGTTCATTAGGATTTTATAATTTCAGCATAAGAGAAGAAGAAAGTGGAGAAATAAAAAACAACTATAAAGGCGCATTTGCTCTTCAATACTCAGATGAATATAAATTTAATACTAATGGAGAAAAGTTAGATGTAGTAATTAAAGAAACAAAGGGAAGTTTCATAAATAAGCCAGAGGAAGTTTTTGAAGGAAAGCTTCAAAGAGAATATAAAAAGATAAACTTAACAACTCCATTAATAATAATAAGTATTTTATTATTTATGCTTGATATAGTTTATAGAAGACTAAATATAGATTTAGTTAGATTCTTTAAAAAGAGAAAAGATAAGGTTAAAAAAGAAAAAATAGCTAAAAATAATAATTCTGTGAAAGTAGAAAGTAAAGCTATCAAAGGAAATAATATATCAGCAGTAGATGCTAAAGAACAAAACAAGCTTAAAATTAAATCTAGCGCTGAAGCTGAGAATCAAAATTCAGCTAAGAAAAATGAAATTAAAGATAAAGAAAGTAAAAAACCAAAGAAAAAGTTAGAGAAGGAAGCTCCAAAGAAAGACTCATTAGATACAAGTGCTCTTCTTAAGAAAAAGAGCGATAGAAAGAAAATATAAATATATAGATTATTACAGAAGATTAGTTATATAGTTAAATGAAATTTAAGGATCATATAAAGTGCCATTGTAAAGATGACTTTATATGGTCTTTTTTTACTCAAAATATACAACACTTTTGCATAACACTTTTATTAGTATGATTTAAAGTGTTGAAACAATAGTAATTGAAGATATAAATATAGTAAATATAAGGGATATGAAGCTTAAATAAACTTTGGCATATATATTGCTTAATAAATTAATGAGTAAAGGAGGCAGAAATATGAATCAAATAATTTTAGCAAGTCATGGTGAATTAGCAAAAGGAATGAAAGATACTTTAAACATGATTATAGGAAATACAGAGTCAATAAAGGTTTTTTCTTCATATAGAGACGAGGAAACTAGTATAAGAGATTTAATTGAAGAAGTAATTATAGAAAACTATGATATCAATAAAATTTATATTTTAACAGATATCTTTGGCGGAAGTGTAAACAATGAAATTATGGATTTAATGAAGAAGTATTCAAAAATAAATTTAATATCAGGAATGAATTTACCTTTAGTTATTTCTATAGCAACAACAGATAATATTTCAGATGAATTATTAGATGAATTTATTAAAGATAGTCAGAGTGCAATTATAAATTGTAATAAGTTACTAAACAAATTTATAGATAGAAAGGAGGAAGATTTATGATAAAACTAGTTAGAATAGACCATAGGTTACTTCATGGACAAGTAGTTTTTGCATGGACAAAAAGCTTAAGTATTTCAAGAATCATAATAGTAGATAATAATGCAGCCAAAGATGAATTGAAAAAGATGTCACTAAATTTAACCAAACCATCAGGGGTAAAATTAAATATTTTTTCTGTAGAAGAAGCTTTGTCTAAAATGCCAAAAGTAGAAAAGTTAAATGAAAATATAATGTTTATATTTGGTGGTACAAATTCAGTACTAAAGTTTTGTGAAGGTTACAATAAAATTAAAGAAATAAATTACGGTGGAATTGCTAAAAAAGATAATTCAAAACAATATAGCAATGCAATTTTTCTTAATGAAGATGAATTAAATGATTCAGTTAAATTAAAAAACATGGGAATAAATTTATATATGCAACAAGTACCTACTTCAAGAAAAGAAGATTTGTTATCTAAAATTTAAATTTAAATAGAGGGAGGTTATAAAATGTTACTTAAATCTGTATTACTAGGTTTTATTGGTGTTTTTTGTATTTTAGACTCAAGACTTTTAGGAAGACTTAATTTTGAAAGGCCACTGATTGTAAGTACATTAGTGGGAATTGTTTTAGGGGATATGCAAAAGGGGTTAATGGTTGGAGCATCTCTCGAATTGATTTCATTAGGGTTAGTAAATATAGGAGCTGCTGCACCACCAGATATGAATATGGGTTCTATAATAGCAACAGCATTTGCAATTTTATCAAACACAGATGCAGAAACAGCATTAACAATTGCTATACCAATTGCTATACTAGGTCAAATGATTGGAATTTTATTAAGAACTATTCTTTCTAATTTAACTCATACAGCTGATTCATTAATTGAAAAAGGGGAATATAAAAAAGCATATAGGGTTCATATTGTATTAGGACCTATATTATATTCATTAATGTATTTTATACCTATATTCTTAGCGATATATTTTGGAACAGATTTAGTTAAAAGTATTGTTGATACGATTCCTGAATGGTTAACTAGCGGATTGACTCTAGCAAGTAAGATATTACCAGCATATGGTTTTGCATTACTTCTAAATACAATGCTTTCAACAAAGATGCTACCATTCTTATTAATAGGATTTTTTGCTACTGCATACTCTGGATTAAGCGTTACAGGTATAGCTATATTTGCATGTACACTTGCGTTTATATTGTCAGAATTCAAATTTAAGAAAAATAAGCAAGAAGATGAATTAGATGCTTTAGATTTATAAGATTATTTGAGGGGGGAAAGGAATATGCAAGATAAAAATGTATTAAAAGAAAAAGATAAAAATAAATGGAAATATAGAAAATTCTTTTGGCGTTCTTGGAATATACAAGCTTCATGGAATTATGAAAGACAGATGAATATGGGATTTTTATATGGAATTGCCCCAATATTAGATGAAATATACAAAGATCCTAAAGATGAAGAATTAAAGAAGGAAGCTTATAAAAGGCATATGGCATTTTATAACTGTACACCTCAAACAAGTGCTTTTGCATTAGGGTTAAGTTCAGCTATGGAAGAACAATATTATGAAGACAGAGAAAATTTTAATCCAGAGGCTATTAATGCAATGAAGACTTCTTTGATGGGACCTCTATCAGGTGTAGGAGATTCATTTTTTCAAGGAACTATACGTGTTTTAGCTTTTGGGCTTGGAATAAACTTAGCAAGAGAAGGAAACATACTGGGACCTATCTTAGCCATGATAATATCATTTATACCATCATATTTAGTTACTTATTATGGGGGAAAGATTGGATACTCAATGGGAAATAAGTATTTAAGTAAACTTTATAATGAAGGTCTTATGGATAAGGTTATGTATATATGTTCTATAGTAGGATTAATGGTTATAGGATCTATGATGGCAAGTATGATTGGAATAACTACACCAATAAAATTTGGAGAGAAATTAATATTACAAGATATTTTAAATGGAATTATTCCTGGAATCATCCCATTGGGATTAACTTTCTTCATGTATTGGCTGCTAAAGAAAAAAGTCTCTACAGGATGGATTCTTAGTATCAGTATAATAGGTGGAATAATTCTTAGTGTATTAGGAATTTTTAAATAAAATTTATGATATTAAAAATAAATTAATATAAATAAAATCTAGTTAATAAGTAGGAGGAAAATATAATGAATTCAAAAGAAATTATCCAAGGAATAAAAGAAAAACAAGGTGAAATAAAGAGTGTAATTTTTGTAGGCTGCGGAGCATCAAAAGCAGATTTATACCCAGCAAAATATTTTTTAGATGGAAATGCTAAGGCGTTAAGAGTTAGCCACTATACAGCTAATGAATTTAACTATGCAACTCCAGAAGCTGTAAATGATAAATCTATAGTAATTACAGCATCATTAGGAGGAACAACTCCAGAAACTGTACAAGCTAATGCAAGAGCTAAAGAATTAGGAGCTCACGTAATCAGCTTAACTAGGACTGTAGACTCACCCCTTACAAAGGATGCTGATTATGTAGTATATCATAGATTTGCAGAAAGCTATTCAGCAAAATTAGAAAAAATGGGATTTGCTTTAGAATTAGCAGTTGAGATATTACAACAATTTGAAGGTTATGATAACTATGAAGATATGCAATTAGCTTTTAGTAAGATATATGACTTAGCAGATACAGCAGCAAAATCAGCAATACTAGATGCAAAGAAATTTGCAAATGAATATAAAGATTCTCCAGTAATATATGTTATGAGCAGTGGAGCAACTCATGAAGTAGCTTATTCTACATCAATTTGCTTAATGATGGAAATGCAATGGATTAATTCAGGAACATTCCATTCAGGAGAATTTTTCCATGGACCATTTGAAATAGTAGACAAAAATGTTCCATTTATATTATTGATGAATGATGGTAGAACTCGTAAGATTGATTCACGTGCATTAACTTTCTTAGAACGTTTTGAAGCTAAAGCAACAGTTGTAGATGCTTTAGATTATGGATTATCAGCTGTTATTCCTAAAACTGTAATTGATTATTTTAATCCTATGATACTTACAGCAGTATTCCGTGTATATGCTGAGGAGTTGTCAGAAGCACGTCAACATCCATTAACAAAGAGAAGATATATGTGGAAGTTAGAATACTAAGATAAATTTAATTTAGCAAAGAAATCAAATATATATGATTTCTTTGCTTTTTAAATAATACAAAATAGTATAAAATTATTATAATATTTACATTCTTATAGGAAAAGAGGTGGATTTGTAATTGAAAATAGATATATCTAGTTATTTAAAAGAGTTAACTAAAAAATTTAATAAAGATAATCTAAATTTATTTTCAGCAAATAATATAGCAGAAAAAATTAATTTAAGTAGGAGTACTGTAAGTAGTTATCTTAATAAGGAAGTAAAAGAAGGAAATATTATTAAAGTTAAGGAATATCCTGTTATTTTTTTAGATAAAGAAACATTTTCTACTCTATATTTTAAAGCAGGTTTAAATGAATACGAATCATTAGAGGAACTTTTTGAAGAAGATAAAGGAACAACATGTAATAAGGATATATTAAGTAATATTATAGGAGCAAGAGGAAGCTTAAAAGAGCAAATAGAACAAATAAAAACAGCATCTTTATATCCAAACAATGGATTACCTATAATGCTTTTAGGGCCAAGTGGGTCTGGAAAAACTTATTTAGCTAAATGTATATATGATTATTGTATTAATGAAAAGTTAATAGATAAAAAATCAAAATTTATATCATTAAATTGTGCTCAATATTATCATAACCCTGAGTTACTATCTAGTTTATTATTTGGATATATTAAAGGTACTTTCACTGGTGCAGATAAGGATAAAAAAGGACTTCTTGAAAGTGCTGATGGAGGAGTGTTATTTCTTGATGAAGTCCATAGATTAACAGAAGAGGGACAAGAAAAGCTATTTACTTTTATGGATTCAGGAGAATATTCGCCTATAGGTGATAATAGTATAAAGAAAACATCAAGGGTAAGATTAATTTTTGCCACAACAGAATCAATACAATCTACTTTTTTACCAACATTTATCCGTAGGTTACCTGTCATAGTTAATATTCCAAGTTTTATGGAAAGGCCTCAACAAGAAAGGCTTAATTTAATCGATAGCTTTTTTCTAATAGAAAGTGAAATATTAAAAAAGACTATAAAAGTATCTAAAAATGTTATTTCATTTCTGCTTTCAAGTAGCTATGAAGGAAATGTAGGAAAAATAAGAAATATTGTTAAATATAGCTGTGGAAGTAGTTATGCAAGAATGAGAACTGAAGACGTAATAAAAGTAAAAACTACTGATTTACCTATTGAATGTCAAGATAGAATTAAAGATAGTTATAATTTTACTAACAAATATCAAGATAGATTATATGATTTCGAATGTCCTGAACTATTAAATGTAAGTAGTAATGAACAAAAGAGTATTGCTACAACATACTTCCAATTTATAGAAGAGTTTAAGCAATTAGAAAAAAATAATATAACAAGGGAACACTTTGTAAATAAAATGAAAAATAATGTAAATATATTATTAGATGATCTTGTTTTCAATTCTGGATTTACTAAAGAGCAAAGTTTGTTTTCAGTACTAACATTTAATATAAGATATACCTTCAAATATCTTGAAGAAAACTACGGATTTAATCAAGATGGAAATAAAATATTATCTATTGCAAATCTTTTATATTTTAAGGGTGAAAGTGAAATATTAATTAATCATCCAGATTGGAATAGTGTAAAAGCTAAATTACTTTTGTTTATTGGAACTCATATGGAAAATTCTCTATGGTTAGCAAAACTTATGTTAAACAACTTAAGCAAATATCTAGATTATAGATTTTTAGATGAAGATTTGATATTTATAACATTTTATCTAAATAGTACAGAAATGCCTAAAATAAAAAATAAAGTAAACAGTATAATTTTAGCTCATGGGTATTCTACAGCAAGTAGTATAGCAAATGTTGCAAATAGAATGTTAAAGAAGAATTTTTTCCAAGCAATAGATATGCCTATAGATACAACAATAGATGATATTGAAAATAAGGTTATAGAGTTTATTGATAATTATAATACTGAAAATGGATTAATTTTATTAGTAGACATGGGCTCTCTTTCTGACTTAACTAATAGACTAAAAGATAAAATAAAAGGACCTATATTAATAATAGATTATGTATCAACACCTATAGTATTAGAGATAGGTAGCTTATTATTACAAGAAAAAAATATTAATGAAATAAATGATGAAATATTAAAGGATATAAAAATTAATAAGAAACTAGTATATCCAAATAGAAATAAGAAGAGGGCTATATTAACATGTTGTTATACTGGAATGGGGAGTGCCGTTCAAATACAAGATATACTTTATAAAAGCTTAAATGAAACAAAAGATTCATTTGCAATTATTCCATATGATTATCATAAGCTACAAAAAAATAAACAAAAAGAAATGCCATTTCAAATTTACGATGTTCTTGCAATTATAGGTACAGCAGATCCTAAAATAGATGGAGTTAAGTATATTGGATTGGATCAATTAATTAGTGGAGAAGAAATTCAAGATTTTATTAATATATTGAAGAAAAACTTTGAAATCGATGAAGATAAATTAAAAAAGGACATATTATTTAATTTTTCAATAAAGAAAATAATAGGAAATTTAACAATATTAGATGTTGAAAAAGTATTAAAATCTATAGAACAAGCAGTAGATAAAATGGAAGAAAAACTAGATATTAAGTTATCTAATAACATAAGATTTCTATTGTATCTTCATTGTAGTTGTATGATAGAGAGAATTTTAAGAAAAGAAAAACTAGATGAACAATTAGATATTCAAGAGTTTTTAGATAAACAAAAAGAGAAAGTTGATATTATTAAATATTCCTTTTTAGAAGTACAAAAGGAATACAGTATAAATATTTCAGATTTAGAAATTAGATTAGTTCATGATATAGTATTTAATTATTAAAGGGGGATAAATATTGAAAAAGGCTGTTATTTTTGATATGGATGGTGTTTTAATTGATAGTGAATATGCTTATTTTTTAAGAAGAATGAAATTTTTTGATAGTATTGGAATTGAACCAGGAACTAGAAATTTCACTGATTTTATTGGATTAAGTGATAGTATGATATGGGAAAAGCTTATTATTGATGATAAAAATAAAAGAGAAAGATTAAGAGAAGAATATAAAAAGTATAGAGAGATAAATAAAATTAATTTTAAAAAAGTCATGAATAAATCAGTTAAATATATAATTAAAAATCTAAGAGATAAAAATATAAAAGTTGCTATTGCTTCATCATCAGAAAAAAAAGAAATATTAAGAATGATGAATGAATGTGAGATAACTGAATATATAGATTTCGTAATAAGTGGAGAGGAATGTACTGAGAGTAAGCCAAATCCAGAAATATATATTAAGTCTATTGAAGCTTTAAATATATTACCTAAAGAAGCATTAGCTATAGAAGATTCAACATTAGGAATAGCCTCAGCAGTATCAGCTGGCTTAGAAGTAGTAGGAGTAAAACAAAAAGATTACGATTTAGACCAATCAAAGGCAACATACACAATATCAGATTTAGATGAAATAATAAAATACTTGTAGCAAAACAAGTTAATATAAAATACTTATATAGTAACAATAATTTAATAGGAGAAAGCCATATGCAAATGATGGACATGCTTTTTAAAGGTCTTATGGGTGGCGGAATGGGAATGCCTAATATGGGAGGAGGAAATCCTTTAGGTGGACTAGGCGGAGGAAATCCACTTATGAATATGTTAATGGGCTCCATGATGGGAGGCCAAAACCAAATGAATGGAGCTAATAATCCATTATCTATGCTGATGAATGGAATGGGAGGAATGAATAGGGGAAATAACCCTATGAATAATCCCATGAATCAGCAAGGAAATGGAATTAATCAATTGTTAGGTATGCTAATGGGTGGTAATGGATTAAATATGCTAAATCAAAATAGAGGTGGAATGAATAATATTAATAATAATTCCAATGCTAACAATCCACTTGCTGCTTTAATGAATGGGATGAATCAAGGTCAATCAGGAACTCAGCAAAGAAACTCAAATAATGGAACTGTAGATATGAATCAATTAATTAGTATGCTAATGAATGGAAATGGTTCAAGTAATACAAATAGCGCAAATAATTTCTCTCAAAATAATAATAGCAATGCTCAAATGGACCCATTAGCAATGCTTTTTAATTCCATGAATGGTGGTAATGCAAATAATAATGCTAATGCTAACTCAAATAATGGAAGAAGACAATCTTCTAGTAGTAGACATCATAGAAGTAGAAGATAGTGAATCTGCTAGCGTATAAAAATTAAACTAATAATTGTTTATTAATAATTTTTTGATTATTAATTACATTAATTTGGCTGTCCTTGTGGCAGCCAAATTAATGTAATTAACATAATGTAGTAAACTATAAAAATATAAAATTTAAAACATAAAAAATTATTTTATTTATGCAACATTTTAAAGAGTTAAATTGTATTAAAGGTGAAAGGGGGAGAGAAAATGAATGAGTTTTCTTTACCTAGGGAAGAACTGATTTTGAGAGTTATAGAAAAGTATTCAAATACAGTATATAGATTAGCTATTTCAAGGACTAAAAGTGTCCATGATGCCGAGGATATAATGCAAAATGTATTTATAAAATTTATAAATTGCAATATTAACTTTGAAAGTTATAATCATATAAAAGCTTGGTTAATAAAATTAACTATAAATTTAAGTAAGAATTTATTAACATCAGCTTGGTTTAAGAAAACTATAGCTTTAGATGAGAATATAGTTGCAGTAATAAAGGAAGAATATATACCACCCAAAGTGTAGAGTTTCCTTTGGAAATAGGGAAGGAATTAATAGATAAAAAAATAGGAGTTACATGGGACCTAATGAGTGAAATTCAGGATAATGGAACTTCAGCAGGATATATAGATTTAGAAGCTTTAAAGGATTTTGCAAGCATAAGCGAAGGTGATGAAGTTTATACAGCAAAGGGCTATGATGAAAGCTTTAGATTAATAACCTATACTAAAAATGAATACGGAGAATATGTTAATCTATGGGAATGTTTAAATGACTTTATATTAGCTGATGGTAGTTATGTTTTTGGAATGATGAATATAAGAGAAAACTTAGGGAGTGCTACATGGAAAAGCTTTAATAACTGGAATAATGGAATAATAGAAGAAAAAGAAATTACTATAGATGATACAGTAAATAGTTTTATAGATTCTATGTATAAAGGAACACCATATTCACTAGAGGATGAAAGCTTAAGAAATGAATTGTTTGATAAAGAAAGTAACTATTCAAGCGAAGAAGATTATGCTGATATAAATGAAGAAAGTCAAAAATTTATTTTTTTGAAAATGAAAGATGGAACAAAAGCTGAAATAAGACTATTCAAGAATGGATATATATACTATTCAGGATTAAATTTTGCTTTTAAATTAGATGAAGAATCCTTTAATAATATGTGGAATAAATTGAATTAAAATATTATAGTAATAAAAATAAATTATATACGTAGGCTTAGGGAATCTAAATTTGCAATAAAGTCACGTGATGACCAAATGAAAATTATAATAAATTTGCATATGCTAAATTAAGATTGTAAAAAATAGTTAGTTTTGTATAAAAACAAAACTAACTATTTTTTTAAACTACGAAAGAAGTTTGCACCTTAATTATCCATTACGTAGTCATTGTGCATTAGGACCTAAAAGCCTCTTTTCTTTGCTTCTTCACCACTTTCATTTATTCCAGGTTCCTTAATTGTAAAGTTATATGAACTATTTGCAGATTGATTTTGTGTTTTTGTCCCATTTCTTAGCACATTTTCTTTTGAATGAGTTCTTTTATTATCATTTTTCATAAATGTTCCCTCCTAAATAAGATAGATTACATATATAGTATTAGAAAATTAATAGAAAATTATTAGAGTAAATAAAATTGAAAAATTGAAAGAATTTATATAGTTCACAGTGCACAAGGCAAAGTTCACAGTTTCTTAGATAAAGTAACATTTATCAGGGAACAGGTAACAACTTCAGTTATGAAATGATATAATTTACCATAGTTTTTATATTGGTAAATTAAAACAAACAATAAATAAATTATATATTTATTGTATAATTAATATATAATTTATTTTTTTGGGGGATTGAATAGACATGATTAAAATTTTATTTTTAGAGGATGAACCAAATATACTTGAGGTTACAACTGAATATATGAAAATGCAAGGCTATGAGGTTACTTGTGTTAATAATGGACAAGATGCATTGGAAATTTTAAAAAATGAAGATTTCAATTTAGCTATTTTAGATATAATGGTGCCTAAGGTTACTGGTTTAGAAGTACTTGAATATATAAATAAAAGCAAAAGGAATATGGCGACAATTATGTTAACTGCACTTGGAGATGAACAAACTCAACTTAAAGCATTTAACCTTAAGACAGATGATTATGTTATTAAACCATTTTCTCCATTATTATTATTAAAGAGAATTGAAGCGGTTTTGAGAAGGAGTTTAACAGAAGGTAAATTTGATAATGATGATACTGAGTTTTATATAGATGATAATACTTATCAGGCTTATTATAAAAGCGAAAGTTTAAATTTAACATTAAGTGAATTTTTATTATTACAAACTTTAATGAAAGAACCTAATAGAGTTTTTAATAGAGAACAATTGATAATGAGAATTTTCAATGAAGATTATATTTCAAATGATAGAATAATAGATGCGCATGTTAAAAACTTAAGGAAAAAACTACCTCATAATTATATTAAGACTGTAATTGGTGTAGGATACCAGTTTAACAAGGAGGATATTTGATGAACTTATCTAAAAAGACTTTTATTTATAGTTCTATACTTGTAGGGACAATTGTATCACTAATAATAATTTATTTTGTGGTTATGTTACCCTCATTATATATTGATCATTTGAGAAAAAGTCATTATCAATCTATAAAGAAGATTCAAGAGAACTATATTGAAAATAAGGATTATAATAGTATATACTCACCTAATCCATCAGGTACAATAAGTCTTATGATTCCATCAAGTGGAGATAATGTATATGCGGCTAATAGATTTGGAACAGCAAAGTTTACCATTAAAGATAGCAATTTAATTAAATTAATAGATGAGTTTAGATATTATTCTAATAATATTGATGAAATTAAAGAACTTGAAAACTATGATATTAAGGTTTTGGATACATTAAAAGAAAGCTTCAATAAAAAAGTATTTATTGAAGAATTACCAGTAAAATTTGAATTTAGTAAAAGTAATAATGTTAATGTATTTACTGAGGATTCAAGTAAAATGAGTATTGCTTCAGATGATACTATTATTTATGAATTTAATAGCTTTGATGGAATAAATTATTATACAGTTTACTCTGCAATTACAATAAGAAATGGAGATATTATAATTTCATTGTTATCTGTAATGACTCCAAAGATAGAGGAAATTACATCAATAGTATTTCAAAGCTTACCAATGATAGTATCAGTACTTATATTAATAATATTGCTCTCAACATATTATTTTTCAAGAAAAATAATAGTTCCAATAAAAAGGTTAGCTAATCATGCTGAATTTATAAAAAATAATAACATAAATAATATTTATCCTATAGAAATTCAAGGAGAAGATGAAATTTCGGTTTTAGGAAATACATTAAACGAACTATATATTAAATTAAATGAAAGCTTTAAAAGTTTAGAAGAAAAAAATAAATTATTGATTACTGAAAATAAAAGACAAGATGTATTTTTAAGGGCATCTTCGCATCAATTAAAAACACCAGTTGCTGCATCGCTTTTACTTGTAGAAGGAATGATAGATGAAGTAGGAAAATATAAAAATACAAAGGAATATTTGCCAAAAGTTAAAGCTCAACTCCAATCGATTAGAAAGATTATTGATGAAATATTAAACCTTAATAATAAAGATATAAATAAGAAAATGATTAATATAAATGATTTAATAGAAGAAATATTAATTCAACATGAAATCCAAATAAAAGAGAAATTTATAAATGTAGAAAGAGAATTAAAGAATATAAACTTAGATACAGATTATCATTTAATGTATAAGATTATAGATAATTTAATTGCAAATGCAGTAAGATACACAGATAGAGAAAATAATATAAAAATAACTTTAAATGAAGGCAGCCTTATAATAGTAAATTATGGAGCTCATATAGATGAAGAACTTTTGCCTAATATATTTGATGCTTTTGTATCAAGTAATTCAGAAAATAGGGGAAGTGGTTTAGGGCTTTATATAGCATATTATTATTCAAATTTATTAGGTTATAAGATAGAAATTAATAATATAAGCAATGGAGTAGAAGCAATAGTATATTTTAATTTTTAGGAATTTATAAAAACTTACCCTTTGAATAATCTTTAATAAATTCCTATTAACATGAATTAAAGCTACAGAACATTTGCATATTAAATTCACAGGAAATTCATACCAAGGTAATATACTTAGAGTATAGAAATTAAGACAAAGGGGGAGCAATAGTGATTACTATAAATAACTTAGAAGTTAAATATGGAAAAGAAGTAGCTTTATTAATAAAATCTCCTATTAAATTTGAGGCAGGAGATAGAATTGGAATAATAGGTTCAAATGGTGCAGGAAAAACTACTTTAGTTAAATCAATTTTAGGACTTATTAATTATAACGGATCTATCAATACTAATATAAGGCCTGAGGATATATCTGCACATATGCAAAGCAATAATTATGCAGAGACAATGGCAGTTAAGCATATAATAGAAGCTGTTTTAGATACAAAAATTAATAAGAATAAAAGGTTACAAGATTTAATTAATTTTTTCGACTTTGATAAGTGCTTAAATAAAAGGTATAGTGCACTTTCAGGAGGGCAAAAACAAAGACTTACTATAATATTGGTTTTAATTCAAGATTCACCACTAGTATTTTTTGACGAAGTTACTTCAGGCCTTGATTTTGAAACAAGACAGCAATTAATGAGTAAAATTGAAGAATGGTACAGAAATAAAAATACAACTATTTGTATAGTATCTCATTATTATGAAGAGCTAGAGCAATTAACTAATAAAATATTAATATTAGAAAATGGTAGAGTTATTGATTTTGGAAGTAAAGAAGAATTGTTTAAAAAATATTGTGGAAATTCCATCATAACTTTATCTAAAACAAGTGAAAATACTGAAATCACAAAGGATTTTAGAAAAATAAAATCTCCAAAGCATTTAATAGCAATTCCTAGTTTCAGTATAGAAGAAGAATTAGAAATATCAAAGCTTTTAATAGAAAAAGATATAAGCTTTAAAAGAAGTAATTCAGATATAGAAATAATGAGTATTAATGCTAAAAGTAAAAATGAAGTTTATCAAAAGGATGGTGAGACCCTTGAAAGCAAAATTAGTTAGATATAATTTAGTTAAGTATGAATTAAGAAATTTAGTAGGAAATATATTTTCAATAATATTTGGAGTTGTTTTCCCAATATTCATGTCTATTTTTTTAGGGAATATAATTTCTTCAAAATCTCCAGAAGAATTTAGAGAAGTTATAATGACTAGTATATTTATAAGTAATAGTTTAATGATTCCATTAGCTACTGTGTTTGTATCATATTCAGCAACTTTTTCACAAGAACTTGAAAAAGGAATTCCTCTTCGTTTTAGATTGTTTGGATATCGTGAAAAAGATTTGATTATATCTAAAATATTAGCTTATTTAATTTTTATGACAGTAGCTATAATTATTTATGGAATAGTATCTTTTTTAACATTAAAAATACAGGTTCCATCATTTTCTTCAGCATTAGTTTTAATAGGCTCACTATATTTTCTTGCTATAATATTTTTTGCATTGGCTCATGGGATATCTTTATTTTTTAAGAAGTTTGGACCAACTTATTCTATAACAATGTTACTTTATTTTGCAATAATGATTTTAAGTGGAATGTTTGGAGTACAAGCAAAAGATTTTCCAGAGTTATTAATGAAAGTTGCATATTTGTTGCCAACAACTTATATATGTGGTGATTTTATTGATTTCTGGCAAAAAGGAAGCTATAACTTTATGCCGTATATACAATCTTTAGTTCTACTTGCATCAATAGCAGCAATAATTATGTTTTTAGCAATAAATAAGAATTCTAGATATATCCATAAGGATAAGATTTCAGTAAGTAAATAGAAGTTAATTTTAAATTTTGTGAAATAAAATTATGCATGAGAAATGAAAGAGTTATGGAGAGTAATCTTAATTCTTTCATTTTTTATTTTTTTATTATTTATTTATAAATGATGCACAATTTATTTTTTTGTGGACTAATAAAATATAAAAAATAAATGCCTAAATTCATTTTAAATGTTATAATCATTAGACGTAATGTTAATATTGATATATAAGAACTAATACAAGATTACATTATTAATTTTCAATTTAAAAAAGTGGGTGTTTAAATGTCAAATAACAGATTTTTACCAATCAGTAAAGAAGATATGCAAGAACGTGGATGGGAACAATGTGATTTTATTATAGTTACAGGTGATGCTTATATAGATCATCATAGTTTTGGAACAGCAATTATTTCAAGAGTTTTAGAAAGCGCAGGATACAAAGTGGGTATAATTCCACAGCCAGACTGGCATAGTACAGATGACTTTATGAAACTTGGAAGACCAAGGCTTGCGTTCTTAGTTAATGGTGGAAATATGGACCCTATGGTTAATCATTATACTGTAAGTAAGAGAAAAAGAGATAAAGATCTTTATACCCCAGGTGGGAAAATGGGTGCAAGACCAGATAGAGCTACAATAGTCTATTGTAATAAAATAAAAGAGGCTTATAAAAATATAGATATAGTTATAGGTGGGTTAGAAGCAAGTTTAAGAAGATTAGCTCACTATGATTATTGGGATAATAATGTAAGAAATTCAATACTTATAGATAGTGGTGCTGACCTTTTAATATATGGAATGAGTGAAAAGCAAATTGTAGAAGTTGCAAATTCTTTAAATGATGGATTTGAAGCAAAATACATAAGACATATAAATGGAACTACATATGCAATAGATTCATTAGAAGAAATTTATGGTGATTATAAATTGTTACCTTCAAGAGAAGAAGTTACAAAGGATAAGATGAAATATGCTGAAGCTTTTAAAATACAGTACGAAGAGCAAGATCCGGTAAGAGGAAAAGTTCTTGTGCAGAAGCATGGAGATAGATATGTAGTTTGTAACACTCCAGAGATGCCACTTACAAGAGAAGAATTAGACAAGGTTTATTCTCTTCCTTATACTAAAGAATGTCATCCTATATATGATGAATTTGGAGGAATTGCAGCTTTAGAAGAAGTTAAATTTAGTATAGTAAGCTCAAGAGGATGCTTTGGTAACTGTTCATTTTGTGCAATTACATTTCATCAAGGAAGAGCAGTTCAAAGTAGAAGTGAATCATCTATATTAGATGAAGCGGTTGAAATAACAAATCTTAAAGACTTTAAGGGATATATACATGATGTTGGAGGACCAACAGCAAACTTTAGAAAGCCAGCTTGTAAAACTCAACTTACTATAGGTGCATGTAAGAGCAAACAATGTTTAACTCCAAAGCCATGTAAAAACTTAATAGTAGATCATAGTGAATTCTTAGGACTATTAAGAAAAATAAGAAAACTTCCTAAAGTAAAAAAGGCCTTTGTTCGTTCAGGCTTAAGATATGATTATATAATGGCGGATAGGGACGATACATTCTTTAGAGAACTTGTTGAGCATCATGTTAGTGGACAGTTAAAAGTCGCACCAGAACATGTTGCACCTAATGCTTTAAAATATATGGGTAAGCCATCGGGTGATACTTATGATAGGTTTAGAGAAAAGTTCTTTAAGATAAATAAGCAATTAGGAAAAGAACAATATTTAATACCGTACTTGATGTCAAGCCATCCAGGTAGTGGATTAAACGAAGCAGTAGAACTAGCTGAATATTTAAGAGATACCAAATATCAACCAGAGCAAGTTCAAGATTTCTATCCAACTCCAGGAACTTTATCAACTGCTATGTTTTATACAGGTATAAATCCTATAACTGGCGAAGAAGTTTATGTTCCAAAGACAAGAGAAGAAAAAGCTATGCAAAGAGCACTTCTTCAATTTAAAAATCCTAAAAACTATAATTTAGTTCATGATGCTCTAGTTAAAGCAGGAAGAGAAGATTTAATAGGAAATGGTCCTAAGTGCTTAATAAAATCTAAAGCTGATAGATATATTTCTAAAATGAGAAAAGAAGAAGCAATAGCCAAAGTAAATTCAAAATCAAGAAAATCAAATTCTAAGTTAAAATCAAAATCAAGTTCTTCTTCCAAGGCAGGAGCAAAATCAAATACAAAAATGGAATATAAACCTACCTCAAATGGGAAATTAACAACTAGAGAAAAACATGAAAGATTTAAAGGGAAAAAATCAAGTTCAAGAAATAATAAAATTAGCAGACAAGGAAGATAAAATTGAAATATATAATAATCCTATAGCCAAAGGAGAATAAGTAAATGAAAAAGAGTTTTAGAATAGATGAATTTATATCAAAATATCCATATACAGAAAAAATAATTAAAGAAAACAATATAGATATTGAAGTTTTAAAGGATATTTATAATGATTTTGTAGCTTATGAGATGTCTTATGACAATCAAGCAGATTTTATATCTAATATCTTACGATCTCAGCCGGCAATCCATTCCGTAAAATCACGAATAAAGGATCCAGATAGGTTAATCGAAAAAGTTATAAGAAAAACTCAAGATAGAAAACTAAAATATGGTGATGACTTTCAATTCACTTTAGAAAATTACAAAAATGAAATAAATGATTTAATTGGGATTAGGGTTATACACATATTTAAAGATCAATGGCAAGATATTCATGAATTTATTACTAAGACTTGGAAGGTTATTGAGGTTACTGCAAATGTAAGAGAAGGGGATAATACTAAGAAGTTTGAAGAACTAGATATTGAAGTAAGATCAAGAATATCAGGATATAGATCTGTTCATTATTTAGTTGAGTTTTATCCAACTAACGAAAAAGTTATAGCTGAAATTCAAGTTAGAACAATATTTGAAGAAGGCTATGGAGAAATAGACCATAGATTAAGATACTCACATATAGAAATACCGGAAATATTAAAATCAAATCTTCTTTTATTTAACAGAATTGTAGGAAGTGCTGATGAAATGGCATCTTTAATTAATGATCTTAGTAAAGAATGGTTTAACAAAGAGGAAGAATTTTTAAAAGTTATAGAAGAGCAAAAAGAAGAGCTAGATAAACTAAAAAGTTTAAGTAAAAAGTAGCAAGGTAAAGTGATATTATATTTTTATATAAAGATATAATATCATTTTTATTTTATAATTTTATTATATAATTAATGAAATTATATTGACTAAATATAGATAATAATCTATATTTAAGTATGATATATATAGATATGTGTCTATATATTTTAAGATTAATATATAGACAACAATCTATATAAGGAGGTTACTATGATTAAAAACTATGAAAAAAATATAAGAATATTTAAAGCTCTTGGAGAAATAAATAGAGTAAAAATCATAGATATGTTATCAAGTGGTGAAAAATGTGCCTGCATAATATTAGAAAGTTTTCATTTTACTCAACCAACATTATCACATCATATGAAAGTTTTAATAGATTGTGGAATAGTAAAATGTAGAAAAGAAGGAACCTGGATATATTATAGCTTAGATAATGAAATTTGTAATGATCTTATGAAATTTCTAAATATAATATTAAATAGTAAAGAAAAATGTATATGTAGCGCAAATAAAAAGTCAGAATAAATTTAGAGTAGGAGAAAATATGAAAAAGATAGATCTTACAAAAGGGAAAGTTCTTAATGTTTTAATAACTTTAGCAATCCCTATAATGGCAAGTTCATTTCTACAATTTGCATATAATATAATTGATATGATATGGGTTGGAAATCTTGGGAGTGATGCAGTAGCAAGTATAGGTTCGGCGAGTTTTTTTATTGGACTTGGTAATTCTATTAACTCTTTTGTTGTAATAGGTACAGGAATAAAGGTAGCTCATGCAATAGGTGAAAAAAAGGAAAATGAAGTTAAGGAGTATATATCTTCAGGCATAATTCTAAATTTGTTTGTTGCATCAATATATTGTATTGTAGTTTTAATATTTGGTAGAAATCTTATAGGATTTTTAAATACAGGGAATCCTATAGTGGAAAATGAAGCATATAAGTATTTGGCTATAAATGGACCAATTTTATTCTTTTCATTCTTTAATACTTTATTTATTAGAATTTTTAATAGTTTTGGAAATAATAAAAGTGCTTTAATAATAAATATTATAGGTATAGTAGTAAATATAATTTTAGATCCTATATTTATATATGGCTTAAAATTAGGAGTAAGTGGAGCTGCTATAGCTTCTTTAATAGGAACAGTAATAGTTTTTCTATTACTTTTATATAATGGAAAAACAGTTTTAAAAATAAATAAGGAAAATATAATAGATATAATAAAGATACAAGAAATAACAATTTTAGGGACTCCAATGGCCATGCAAAGAATTTTATTTACATTAATAAATATAATTTTAGCTAGGATAGTTGGAGGATTTGGATCAGAGGCAATAGCTGCACAAAAAATTGGACTTCAAATAGAATCAATAATTTATATGGTTATTGGTGGATTAAATGGAGCCATAACAAGTTTTGTAGGACAAAATTATGGAGCAAAGCAATTTAGAAGAATAAATCAAGGATATAATACATCAGTAGGTATTGGAGCTATATATTCTTTATTTATAACAATAATTTTTATATTTACTCCAGAAGTTTTAGTCAAATTATTTATTAGGGAACAAAATACTATTCATATTGCAAGTAATTATCTAAGAATTATAGGAGTATCTCAGATATTTTCAACTATAGAAATGATATCGAATGGAGTTTTTACAGGCCTTGGATTACCTAAAATCCCAGCAATAATAAGTATAGTTTTTACAATACTAAGGATACCTATAGCTTTAATACTAATAAGGTTTTTTGATGTAAATGGAATATGGTTAGCAATATCAATTTCAAGTATTTTAAAAGGAGTTATATCTTATTTGATTTATAAATTAAGAATATGGAAGGAGTACAAAGATGTTAAATGTGATCAAATCACTTGAATATAAAAATAAATTATTAAAAGGAAATTTTGGGGTAGAGCGTGAAACACTGAGAATAGATAGAGAAGGGAAATTGGCATTAACTAAGCATCCTAAAGTATTTGAATGTAAAATCAGTCATCCATATATAACAACTGATTTTTCAGAAAGTCAAATAGAGCTTATAACTCCTACCGTAAATACAGTAGAAGAGACCTATAGTTTTTTAAATTTACTTTATGATATTACAGCTTTAGAAATAAAAGATGAACTTCTTTGGCCTCAATCTATGCCATGTAGTATTCCAGAAGATGATTTTATTCCAGTTGCAGATTATGGAGATTGTGGTAACGGGAAAGGTGCAAGTGACTATAGAAAAAAGCTACTAAAAAAATATGGTGGAAAAAAACAATTAATATCAGGAATACATTATAATTTTTCCTTTAATGAAGAATTAATAAAGGACTTATATAAACTTTTGAGAAAAGAAGAAGATTATAGGGAGTTTAGAGATAATATCTACTTAAAAGTAGTTAGAAACTATTTAAGATATAGATGGCTTCTTATATATTTATTAGGTGGAACTACTATAATGCATGAAAGCTTTGGTGATAAGTGCGTAGTAAACTTAGATAAAGTATCAAAAGATGGTTTTAGTAATGATGGAGTAGTATCTTATAGGAATAGTGAATGTGGATATAAAAATCCTATAGATTTATATCCAGACTACAGTTCAGTTAAAGATTATGTTACAAGTGTTAATAGATTTATAGATGATAAACTTATAGATAGTCATAAAGAGTTATATACACAGATAAGATTAAAAGCAATAGATAACACAAAATTCTTAGAGTCTTTATTAAATGATGGAATAAATTACTTGGAAATAAGAAGTATAGATATAAATCCATTTAGTAAGGCTGGAATATCCTTAGAAGACTTGAATTTTATAAATATATTCACTATATACTTACTTATAAAAGAGGAAAGTTCTTATGAAACTTGGCAACAAGAAGCTCAAAATAATCAAAATATAATTTCTATGTATGGGCAAATGGATGTGGTTTTAAATAAAAATGGAAAGACTATATCTAAGAAAGACTGGGCTTTAGAGATATTAAGCGAAATCAGAGTTATGAATAATGAGTTATGTTTAGGTAAGGAAGAAGTAGTAGATAACATGATAGAAAAGGTATTAAATCCTAAATTAACCTATGCATATAAACTTTCAGAAATGGTTAAGAAAGAAGGATTTTTAGAAGGACATATTAAATTAGCAAAAGAATATCGTGAAGATGCCTATAAAAACAGGTTTAAATTAGGAGGTTTTGAGGATTTAGAATTATCAACACAAATACTAATGAAAGAAGCCATAAAAAGAGGTATAAAAGTCGATTTAATAGATAGAAGTGAAAATTTTATTTCATTACAAAAAGGAAATCATATAGAATATGTAAAACAAGCAACAAAAACTTCTAAAGATAGTTATATAACAATTCTAATGATGGAAAATAAAGTTGTTACAAAAGAAATCTTAAATAAAAATAATATTAAAGTTCCTTCAGGTTTTGAATTCTTTTCTCTAAATGAAGCACTTGAAAGTGTTAATAAATTTGTAAATAAATCAATAGTTGTTAAACCTAAGTCAACAAATTTTGGTATAGGAATATCTATATTTAAAGATGGAGCAGGAGAAGAAGATATTAAAGAAGCCTTTAAAATTGCTTTTGAAAATGATACTACAGTTCTAGTTGAAGAATTTATAGAGGGAAAAGAATATAGATTTTTAGTTGTTGGAGATGAAGTTCCAGGAATACTTCACAGAGTTCCAGCTAATGTTATAGGAGATGGAAAAAGCACTATAACAAAACTTGTAGAAGAAAAGAATAAAAGTTCACTAAGAGGTAAGGGATATAAAACCCCACTAGAAAAAATCAATTTAGACAATAATGTAAAGTTATTTTTAAAGCAAGAAAATAAAGATTTTGAATACATTCCTCAAAAGGATGAAATTGTATATCTTAGAGAAAATTCTAATATTAGTACTGGTGGAGATAGCATAGACTATACAGATTTAATACCTAAAAAGTTTAAGGATATAGCAGTAAATTCAGCAAAAGCTGTAGGTGCTAATATTTGTGGTGTTGATATGATGATAAAAGACTACAAAGATGAAAATTCAAATTATGCAATAATAGAGCTTAATTTTAATCCTGCTATTCATATTCACTCATATCCATATAAAGGAGAAGAAAGAGAGATTGCCAAGGGAATACTTGAAGTGTTGAAGTTTATTTAGGGAACAGGGAATAGGGAACAGGTGTCAGGGAACAGGGAATAGGTAACAGGTGACAGGGAACAGGGAACAGGTTTAGTTAGTTCACAGTGCATAAGGCACAGTTCACAGTTGAGGGATTTTCAAAAAAAAGAGCTTTTAGTACAAAAGATATTGTATTAAAAGCTCTTATTTTCATTATATATTCTATCAATTTTATTATAAAAAACATTGAAGTTATTATTATTATCAGTAGAATATAATATTTTGCAAGTGTTAAAAATATTTATTTTAAATAATAATATAGATATAAAGGGCTATTAAATCAAGGATTTTTAACTTTAATACATATATGGTATAATATGTATCAAAATCTTAGTTTAAATGAAATAAAAAATCTATATTAAATTTTAACGGGGGTAATATGAAAAATATTTTAATAGTTGAGGATGAGGTGGCTATTTCAGATTTAATAGCTATGAATCTTAATATAGCAGGTTATAAATATAAACAAATATATAATGGAACAGAAGTTATATTAAATTTACAAGAAGAATCATATGACTTAATATTATTAGATGTTATGATACATGGGATGGATGGTTTTGAAGTATTAGAGAAAATTAGAAATTATAAAATACCAGTAATCTTTTTAACAGCAAAATCGTCTTTAAGTGATAAATTAAAGGGTTTAAAAATAGGTGCTGATGATTATATTACTAAGCCTTTTGAAACTTTAGAACTTTTAGCAAGAATAGAAGTAGTTCTTAGAAGATATAACCCTACGAATAGTATTATTGTTATAGATGAAGTAATAATAGATGATGAACAGCATGTTGTTACAATTGATAAAGAAAGAATAGATTTAACTAATAAGGAATATGAATTACTACTTTTTCTTGCTAAAAATAAAAATAAGGCTATTTCTAGAGAAAAGTTATTAGAAAAGATATGGGGAATAGATTTTATTGGAGAAACTAGAACTGTAGATATTCATATTCAAAGATTGAGAAAAAAGTTAAATAATAAAGTTAGAATAGCAACTGTTTATAAATATGGATATAGAATGGAGCATAATATATGAAATTATGGATAAAAATGTTTTTATGCTTATTTATTATATTTGAAAGCGTATTTAATGTTGTAGCATGGATAATAATTGAATCTAGTTTCAATAAGAATTTAGAAAAAGAAATAAAATTAGCATTAAATGAACAGTTAACAATTTATTCAGGGTTAGAAACAACAAGTAATATTTTAAGTGACGAATTTGAATCAAATCTTAGCTTTTTTAATGAATTTTTAGAAATGTATTTAAAAAGCTATATGAAGTATTATAAAGCTAATAATGTATATTTAGAAGTAATAGATAATGAAAATAATATAATTTTTAGCAATTTAGATATAAATAATTATGAAAATCGAGAAGAACTAAAAATCCCATTAACTTCAGAGAGAAAATATATAATAAGAGAAATTGAAGATAAAAATTATATATTTATTTCTAATAGTCTTCCCATAAATGGAAGAGATTATAAATATAGTTATATTAGAGATATAAGTTTAGTCTATAACGAAAGAAAGGAGCAATATAATTTATTCTTTATAATAAACATTATTGTTGGAATAGTGTTTTCTTTAAGTTTATATATTTTTTTAAAGATAATAATATCTCCTATTAATAAATTAAGAAATACTGCTAAGTTAATAGCAAATGGAAATTATTCAGAAAGAGTAAAAATTGTTACTTATGATGAAATTGGAGAATTATCAATGTCCTTTAACAATATGGCTAGTGAAATAGAATCAAAGATAAATGAGCTAAATAAAACTGCAATAGAAAGAGAACAATTCATACAAAGTTTGTCTCATGAAATAAAAACTCCTCTTACTTCTATAATAGGTTATTCTGAATTATTAAGAGATACAAAATATAATGAAGAGAACATGATAAAAGGTATGGGATATATACATTCAGAAGCAAAAAGATTAGAAAATATATCAAGAAAGTTAATTGATTTAATTTCACTTAATGCAGCAGAAGGATTAAAAATAGAAAAGACACAGGAACTTATTGAGGAAATTAAACCTATAATTGAAAAGTTAGTAAAAGATAAGGGAATGGAACTAGAAATAAAATGTTCAGCAGATAAATGTAAGATTGATAAAGAATTATTTAAAATAGTTATTACTAATTTAGTTACCAATTCCGTTAAGGCATCAAAAAAAGGTCGAAAAATTATTATAAATATGTATAACGAGGAAAATAACTTTATATTATCTGTTAAAGATTTTGGAATTGGAATAGATAATGAACATATTGAAAGAGTACTTGAACCATTTTATATGGTAGATAAGTCCAGGTCTAGGTCGAATAATGGAACTGGATTAGGATTAGCCATATGTAAAAAGATAATAGAAGCCCACAACGGTAAGATAATAATAAATAGTAAGCTTAATGAAGGAACAGAGATAAGGATAATTATATAATGAATTTACAACTTTGAAACAACTTATTGGTTATTTATATACATCCCCCCATTTATAATTAATATGTAAATTATAACATACAAATAGGGGGTGGGGTTATATGATGAAAGTGCCTGTAAAAAGAGAAGGTCGTAAAAAACATTGCATTTGTGCAATAGGGGGCTAAATAAAAAAATATTGTTGGGAATTTTCCCAACAATATTTTTATTATTAGAGATGGAGGAATAATATGTATTTAGAAGATATTGAAGTATTTTTATGTGATAATAGTAATTATTTAGTGGATTTATATAATGGAGATTTATTTTTATTGGACGATAAAGAAACTTTTTTATCTATATATAAATCTAATAATTTTCTTAATAAAGATGAAGAAGAAATGTATAATTTTATAAAAGCAAATCGAGAAAGAAAAAATAATTACAATATTAACATTCTAGATATAGATACAATTAGAATAAATATTTCAAATGCTTGTAATTTAGCGTGTAAATATTGCTATGCTAATGGTGGGAATTATACAAAGCCCAATAGTTTAATGAGTAAGAAAGTTGCTAAAGATATAGTTACTTTTATAAAAAATAATCTTAATCACATAGAGACAATTTTTTTCTTTGGTGGCGAGCCTTTGTTAAATATAGATATAATTGAATATATTTGTAGTGAATTTAAAGATAAAAAATTTAAATTAATTACAAATGGAACATTAATAAATGATAAAATATTATATGTTTTAAAGGAATATAGTATTTCGGTAGGGCTAAGCTTAGATGGACCATCTGATATTCATAATAATTCTAGAATAACAAAAGAAGGGGAGCCTACTTTTGAGATTATAATGGATAATATACAAAAGTTAAAAGACAATAATATAGATATTATAAATGTTCAAGGGACATATACTGATTTTACAAGTAATCATATGTCTAAAGATGATTTAGTTCAATATTTCGATAAAAACTTTAAATTTAAATTTTTAACTATATCAAATGATGTTAATAATAAAAATTCTATATATACAGAAAATGAAAATTATGTAATTAATAGCATAATGAATGAGAAGAATGTATTATTAGGTTTAACGATTAATGCAATATTAAATAGTAAATCTAATTATATAAATAATGATTTTAAATGCGGTGCCGCAAATAGGTCTATGTTAATATATTCAGATGGTAGCATTTATCCATGCCAAAGATTTATATCTGAAAAAGAGTCAAGATTATCAAATATATATAATTTTAATAAAAAAGAACTTTTATTAAATAGAAATATTTTTAATAAAAAATATTTAAATATCGAAAAATGCAGTAAATGCGTAGCAAAATTTACTTGTAACATTTGCCTAGCTGATAAAGCTGAAGCAAATGAAAGTCTTTGTAAAACAATTAGGGAAAAATGTGAAGAAATATATAATAATCTCCCAAACTATTTATTAGATGATAGTTTAATGGAACACTATGAAAATATCATGGTTCAGGAGGAGGTATGAGAAAATATATACTAGCTAATCGTAGTAATTTAATTGTAGCAATAATATTTAGATTTATATTTTCTTTATTATGGGTATTTACTTCTATTGTTATTCAAAAATTAGTTGATACAGCAATTAATGGAAATAAGGATTTATTTATAAAAGTGTCCATGTTTTCTATCACATACTTTGTAATTTTATCAGTAGTGTATTATCTAAATGAATATACTAAATCTGTATATTTAAGAAAAACATTATCATTTTTTAAAAAAGATATATTTTATTCAATAATACATGAAGATTATGAAATTTTTAATTCTAAAAACTCATCTGAATATATATCTAATTTAACTAACGATTTAAAATTAGTTGAAGATAATTATTTGAGTTTAATAATAGATATATTTGAAGAAATTTTTACCTTTATATTTACTATAATTGTACTTATATATATAAATATATATGTAACAATTGTTTTGTGTTTAGTTGGAACTATTATGTTATTAGTTCCATATATATGGGGAAAATATATTCAAAAATCTCAAAATGATGTTTCGAATAGTTTAACTAACTTTACAAATAAAGTTAAAGATATTTTAGGGGGATATGAAATAATTAAAGCGTATAATATAGAATTAAATTATATTAATAAATTTAATATAGTAAATGGAAATTTAGAAGATAAAAAATTTAAAAATAGAGTTTTAACAGGTAAGGCAAACGCAACCTCCCTATTTTTATCTGTTGCATGTCAATTTTCTGGTGTAATAGTTGCTGGTTTTTTTGTCATAAATAAAACTTTATCTGCAGGTGTATTAGTTGCTATTTTACAATTAGGAAATGGTGTATTTGGACCAATAAAGAAGATAACTCAAGATATTACAAGCATTAAAAGTATGAATGGAATAATAAAGAAGCTATTAAGTTTAATTAATGTATTTGAAACTGATAAAACTAATAATATTAATAGATTTAATGAAAATATAAAAATTAAAAATTTAACCTTTTCATATGATAATAAAAAAAATGCAATAAATAATATATCTTATAATTTTATAAAGAATAAAAAATATATAATTTTAGGTGAAAGTGGATGTGGAAAAACTACTTTTATAAAAACTATGTTAGGTTATTATAAGAATTTTTTTGGAGATATTCTTTTAGATAATATATCTTTAAAACAATACAATAATAATATATCTAAGATATCTGCAGTCATTCATCAAAATATATATATGTTTAATGAAAGTATAAGAGATAATATTTGCTTAAATAAGAAGTTTTCTGATGATGAAATAGATGAAGCTTTATCAATAAGTGGTATAAAAGATTTTATATATAGTCTTCCAAAAGGATTAGATACATTAATCCATGAAAATGGCTCAAATTTATCTGGTGGACAAAAGCAAAGAATAAGTATAGCAAGAGCAATTATTCAAAAAATGCCTATTTTATTTTTAGATGAAAGTACATCTGCTTTAGATTCTAAAACTGCTTATGAGATTGAAAATTTATTGCTTAACATGAAAGACTTGACGATTGTAACTATAACGCATAATTTAAATGAAAAATTACTTAAACAATACGATGAAATAATAGTTATGAAGTCAGGTAATATTATAGAGTCTGGAGAGTTTGAAGAACTTATTAAACGAGAAGGATATTTTTATGAATTATATAAAACAACTAAAAATGATAATATACATTAAATTTTTCTATAATTCAAAACAAGTTATAAGATTCCTAGATTCAATTTTAAGCATATACTCAAAGAAATGCTCTAATTAGGTTATTAGAAATAGTGCTTTACCAATTTAAGAGGAATATTAAAAATATTTTTATATTGTTTTATATGTCCTAATAGCTACTCATGAGTTGGATCTTTATATCTATGTAATAGTCATAACAAATTTGAGTCTCTTTTCTATAGTTTCTATTACTTTTTAGGTGAATGTTAAAATGTTAATAAATTTAGATACCTAGCCATGCTACGCATGGTTTTTCTTTTTGTGTGAATAATATTATTTGTTAAAGATTTTGGAATAGGAATAGATGAGAAAGATATTCAAATATAATAAGTTTACAACTTTGAAACAACTTATTGGTTATTTATATACAGAGCCCCCCCTTATAATTAATATGTAAATATAACATCTAAAGGAGTGGGGGAAAATATGAATAAGAAATTAAAAAAACTAGTAACACTTTCAATGTTAAGTTTAGTACTAGCAGGAACAGCAGTAACACAAGCACATGCTAATACAGGTGTCTTTGCCTTCCTTTTAAAGGCTGGTGAAAGAAAATCAAGTGCTGGTGTGAAAAAGACTGATTCAATACAATATGCAGGAGTTACTACGCAATATGGTGATATAACTTCAGCAGATGAAGTATGAATGCGAGTAAGAAATTCTAGTGCTAATTATGCTACTGAAGCTAAGAGAATAACTTCTAATAATGCAAACTATACTTTGTACTTTACAGAGGAATATGGTGTTAATGGTAACTATTACTACTTATATGCTCAAAGTGATGTGTTAGGTGTTAGTACAGCAGGAATATGGGAGCCTTAGTAAAGCATAAGTAATTTTAAGGCATTTATTTAATATAAGTTAAGTAAATGCCTTATTATAGTACAAAGAATAGAAGTAAATACTTTAGAAGGAGATCATATTATGAATAAAAGGTTTATTAAAAGCTTATTAATATTGATATGTCTTAGCAGCAGCATATTTTTAATATCTTGTAGTGAGTATAATGATAAAGCAAATACAAGTACTAATATAAATCAAGATAAGAAATATAATAATGAAGAATTTTATGAAAAAGAAATAGCATCTAATGTTACTGTTAAAGCTAACGTTACAATCCCTGAAGTAAAACAAGTATCTATTTTAAAAGCTTCAAAAAGGAAATTTAATCCTCTTGAAGTTAAAGAAGTTATGATGAAGAATGCTGAAGTAAATAAAACTGAAGAAGTTGTTGAAATATTTGGACAAAAAATGACTAGGACAGATTTTCAAAGTAATTCAAATGAAGTATTAACAGTTCAAGATGGATTTATTGATTATAATCAATATGAAAACTATATTTTAGGTATTATGCGAGGGATAGATTCAGAATTATGGAAAAAAGAAGAATTAGATTTTATGTCAAAGGATTCTGCAATACAAATTGCAATTGATACATGTAATAAATTGGGAATTGACATAGATAAAAATAGTATTAATACAACAGCTATAGATTATGAAACATTAAGTGATGAATTTAATAAAATGGTTGAAAGTGGAATGCTAAAACCGAATTATTTAAATCAAGAAGTTTCAAAAGAAAGTGAAGCTTATGTAATTGAATTATCAGCTATTTTAAAAGAAGTGCCTATATACTCTCAAAATATTACATTACAAAGCGTTGATAAAATGATTGAGGGAACAAATATTATTTTCATAATAAATAAAGATGGAGTAGCTCAATTTAATAGTTATGGTTCAATATATTCAATTGAAGAAATTAAAGAAGAAAATCCAAAGTTAATAGATATAAATACAGCTATTGACACTGTTGGTTCAATTTATACAAATATAATAACTGAAGATAAAATTACTATTACAGATATTTCATTGGAGTATATTCCAATACAAAATAATAAAAATTCTTCAGAATACGAAATGATTCCATCCTGGTGTTTTGAGGTTGAAATTAATGGTTTTAATAAAAAAATAAATGAAGAATCTAAAACCATTAATTATATAAACATTAATGCAATAACTGGAGAAGAAATTATATAGGGGAGAGAGTATATGGGATATATCAAGGCAGATTTAAAAAGATGTTTTACGTCAATTTGGTTTTTTATAGCTGTAATAGGAATAAGTTTGAGTTATTTCTTAGGTGATTTTGGAGACTTAACAATGAATATATCAAGGTTCGATGTATTGTCATTTATGAAGATTAGCAGCTCTATTGGATATTTTTCAGAATTAACAATACTATTAGCAGCATTACCTTTTACAATGAGCTTTTGTGAGGATATTGAAAATAACTATATAAGATTTTTAATAATAAGAGGAAATAGCTTTAAATATGCACTTTCTAAGATAATAGTATGTATTGTATCATCATTTATCAGTGTTTTCGTTGGAAAGGCGTGCATCATTTTATTTTTAATGACTAAATTACCATTAGTTTCTGAAACTACTGGAAATTATGAAGTATTTATAAATCAAACTTTCGGTTACCTTTTAATTAATAAAAATTTTATTTTATACTTCATAATTGAAATCTTTTTTACAGCGGTCATATGTTCAATGTTTTCAATAATAGGATTAACAATTACAACCTATATAAATAATAAATTTTTAGCTATAACAGCACCAATAATTAGCTATTTTATTTTTTATCAAATTTCCAGAGCTATGAAGCTGCCAACCTATTTAAGTGTAAATAGACTTATGAATGGAGATTTTATTTTAGGGAAACCAATGACTAACATTATTTATGTTACAGTTATTGGAATATTAACTTATTCATTAGGCTTATTAATATTTTATAAGGGGGTAGTTAAAAATGTTAAAAGATAAATCTATATATTATATAATGAAATACAATTATAAAAAATTATTTAATACCCCTAGAATATATATATTACTAATATTACAATTTATTTATTTATGGTATTTAATATCACCAATTGTAGATTTATCTAAAACAGTTGGAGTAAGATTAACCCCATGGTTATTTAGTCATATAACTAGTTATAAAATGTCTCAATTATTTTTAATGCTAGGTGTAATTGTTATGTTTGCAGATGCACCATTTATAGATGATGAATATAAATATATATTAATAAGAAGTGGAAGAAAAAAGTGGGCTTTAGGACAAATATTATATATGGTTACAGGGACCATGGCGTATTTTGTTATAACTTTTATTTTTACAGTTATTTTGACAATACCTAATATATTTATATCATCTGATTGGGGGCGGCTTATAACAACATTTTCCAATTCTGATACAAGTGATTATTTTGAGTTATTAATAAGTTTTAAGATACTTGTTAAATACAATCCTATTACTGCAACATTACTTAGCTTATTACTTTCTTGTTTAACAGGAATAATTATTTCATTAATTATGTTTATAATAAACATAAAATTTAAAAAATCAATTGGGATAATTGTAGCAACTTCTATAGTGTTTCTAGATAGAGCAATATTCGCTAATTTTCCTAACTTTAAATATGCATATATTTCACCAGTTTCATTATCGAGAATAGATCTTTTAGATAAGGTTTCCAATGGAATGTCACCAACTGTATGGCATGCTTTAACCTTTGGAATAGTTAGTATTAGTATTTTATCTATTATTTTAGTTAAAGCAGTTAAGAAGATTGTTAATTGATGTACAAATAGTTAGGAGAATGATAAAATGAATAATATAATAGAAATAAAAAATTTAAGCAAACAGTTTAAAGAGCATACTGTATTGAAAGATGTTACATTAAATTTTGAAAAAGGTAAGATATATGGGTTAGTTGGAAGAAATGGCTCTGGAAAAACTGTGCTAATGAAATGTATATGTGGGCTTATTCCACCCTCAACAGGTGAAATAGCAGTTAATAACAAAGTTGTTGGAAAAGACATAGATATACCTGAGAATGTTGGAATAATTATTGAAAATCCAGGTTTTTTACCTAATTATAGTGGTTTTAATAATTTAAAGTTGCTTTCTATGATAAAGAACAAAATAAATAATGATGAAATAAAAGCAGTTATTAAAAAAGTAGGCTTAGATCCTGAGAGTAAAAAGCATGTAGGTAAATATTCTTTAGGAATGAGACAAAGATTGGGACTAGCACAAGCAATTATGGAAAATCCAGATATATATATACTTGATGAGCCAATGAATGGCTTGGACAAGTCTGGAATTACTGAAATAAGAAATTTATTATTAGAATTAAAATCCCAAGGAAAAACTATAATAATGGCAACTCATATATATGAAGATGTTAGGATATTATGTGATAAGGTATATAAAATTGAAGATGGAGAAATTTCATTAGCTGAAAATTTATAAACCTTTAAAATTTAGGAGGAAAACTTGTTTAATAAAAAGATAATTTCGTATATTATATTTACTTTTATAGTAATAAGCAGCTGCTTATTTATTATAGTAGCAAGAGAAAAGCCTATAGAAAGAATAAAAAAAGATGTATTAATGAATGAAAGTGAGTTATCAAAGGAATTAGGTGATATTAAGAATATTGATGATGACTTAAAATTTGAAGATGTAGAAATTAACACATTGATTAATATATCTAAGAAATGTATAGAAAGTAAATATAAAATAGACATAGATGAATTTAAAGGGAATGTATACCAAATTGTTGACGACATTAAAGAAAGTATCGAAAAAACAGGGTTAGCTAAAATAACTTGGGTTATAGGTAATAGTAATAAGCAAGAAACTATTGACCTTGAGAAAGCAGAAACTATTTATGTTGTTGTAATAAATAGTTTTGGCGAAATTTTGGATTGTGAAAAAATTAAATAGTAAAATACTTAAATAGTTAAAAAAGAGCTTTTAGTACAAGTATATTGTATTAAGAGTTCTTTTTTTTATTGAAAAAGAACTTATAATTCAGTAGCTGGGGAACTTTAATGTTCTAGATAAAAATATATATTTTTACAAATAGATGATATAGTAAATAAGATATTTTATATTAGATTATTAAATATTTAAATTATAGAAATAATAGTAGTATAATGATAAAATTGACTTAGAAAATTAATGTAAAAGGAGTAAAAATATGAAGTTTAATGTTAATAAAGACTATGTATTAAATACAGCAAAGAGAATATTGGAATTTGATAGTCCAACGGGATTTTGTTTTGATATTATGAATATTATTGAGGAAATAGCTACAAGCTTTGAGTATAAATTTGAAAGAACAAATAAAGGTTGTGGAATAATTACTATTGAAGGTCAACAAGAAGGGAAAGTTATAGGACTTTCTGCTCATGTTGATACTTTAGGTGCAATGGTAAGATCCATAACTAATAATGGGACTTTGAAGTTTACATTGCTTGGAGGTCCAATACCTGCAACTTTAGATAGTGAGTATTGTAAAATAAGAACAAGAGAAGGAAAGATATATACAGGAACATTTTTAAGTACAAGTCCAGCTGCTCATGTTTATGCAGATAGTAAGGACAAAAAGCGTGATCCAGAAAATATGGAAGTTAGAATAGATGAAAGAGTTTTATGCAAAAAAGATGTTGAAGAATTAGGAATTTGTTCAGGAGATTTTATATTCATAGATACAAAAACAACTATAACAGAAAGTGGATTTGTAAAATCAAGATTTATAGATGATAAGGGTAGCGTAGCTGCATTGATGGGGTTATTAGAATTCTTAAACAGAGAAAAAGTAATACCTAAATATAAAACTAAAATATTTATTTCAACATATGAAGAGGTTGGTCATGGCTCATCATATATTCCACAAGATATAACTGAAATGATAGCTGTAGATATGGGATGTATTGGTGATGATTTAACTTGCACAGAATATGATGTATCAATTTGTGCTAAGGATTCAGGTGGACCTTATGACTATAATATGGTAACTAATTTGATAAATATAGCAAAAGAAAATAAATTAAGTTATGCTGTTGATATATATCCGTTTTATGGTTCAGATGTTGGAGCTGCATTAAGAGGTGGGAATAATATAAGAGGAGCACTTATAGGACCAGGAGTTCATGCATCTCATGGAATGGAGAGAACCCACTATGAGGCTTTAGAAAATACAATAAAACTACTTATTGGATATATAATTCAGTAAATATACAGATAGAGTTAAGTAAATATTAAGAATCTTTATATTTAATATTAAGAAAGATAGGGTATAATAACATTCATTAAATATAAATTTGGAGTGTAAATAAATATGGATAAGATACAAATAATAATAGAATATTTCTCAACATATGGATTAATATTTTTGTTTGTAGTTATATTTTTAGAATATTTAAATTTCCCCGGATTAGGGGCAGCAATAATAATGCCTGCGCTAGGAATAGCAATTGCTAAGGCGGGAATAAATTTTTTTGTAGCTTTAGGAATATCTATCTTAGCAGGAGCCTTAGCAAGTTATATTTTATTTGCCCTATCTTATTGGTTTGGAGGACCTATATTAACAAAAGTGTATAATAAATTTCCTAAATCTCGGAAATCTATTGATAAAGTATGCTTTTATGTAGAGAATTATGGTGATAAAGGAGTTTTAATAACAAGGTTAATTCCAGTGGGAAGAACTCTAATACCTTTTGTAGCTGGGATGTTTAGAATGAACATAATAAAATTTTCAATATATTCAACAATAGGAATAGCTATTTGGAATGCGGTATTTATATATGCAGGGTATGCTTTTGGGTATTGGTTTATTTAGAAAGTGATGGGGGAGAAATTAATGTATAAGAACATAATTTTTGATATTGGGAATGTATTACTAAGTTTTAATCCAAAGGAATATTTAAGAGAAAAAATAGGAGAACAAAAGTTAGAAGACATATATAAAGTCATTTTTGAAAGTCAAGAATGGGTTATGTTAGATAGAGGAACTATAACAGAAGAAGAAGCAGTAAAAAATATAATTCAAAGAAATAATTTTTATGCTACTGAAATTGAATTAGCATTTAAAGATTGGTATGGATTATTAAAGCCAATTGAAGAAACTGTAGAAATATTAAAAGATCTAAAAAATAATAATTATAAAGTATTTTATCTATCTAATTTTCATGATTTAGCATTTAAGGAAGTAAATAAAAGGAACTCTTTCTTTAAAGTTTTTGATGGAGGAGTAGTATCTTATGAAGAAAAACTAATTAAACCAGAAGAAGCTATATATAATTTAATTCTAGATAAATATAATTTGATTGCAGAAGAATCTATATTTATTGATGATACAAGAGCAAATATAGAAGGTGCAAAAAAACTTAATATAAAGACTTTATTATTTGAAGCACCAGAGAAATTAAGGAAAGATTTAAAACAATTAAATATAAATATTTAATAGATAGAGTAGGGACTAAGTTTATATTAATGTAGTCTCTACTTTTTATTATAATATCTGTCATTGTTAAATTTAGTGCTATAGGGTAAAATAAATAATAGTTTAAAAAAGTGAGGTAAATTAATGGTTATAGATAATTTTAAAAATATGAAATTAAGTGAAGAAATTCTTAAGGCATTGAAAAATTTAGGCTTTGAAAAACCTTCAGAAGTTCAGCAAGAAGTTATTCCATATATGTTAAAAAAAAGAGATTTAGTAGTAAAATCTCAAACTGGAAGTGGTAAAACAGCAAGTTTTGGCATTCCATTATGTGAATTAGTAAATATAGAAGAAAATAAGGTGAAAGCTTTAATATTAGTTCCAACTAGAGAACTTGCAATGCAAGTAAAAGAAGATATATCTAACATAGGAAGACTAAAAAAAGTTAGATGTGCAGCTATCTTTGGAAAACAACCTTTTAATGAACAAGTAAGAGAACTTAAACAAAGAGTACACATAGTATGTGGGACTCCAGGTAGAGTAATAGATCATATAGAAAGAGGAAATTTAAATATAGAGAATATTGAATTTGTAGTAATAGATGAAGGGGATAAAATGCTTAATATGGGATTTATAGATCAAATTTCCGAAGTATTAAAAAGATTACCTAATTCAAAAAATACTGCTTTATTCTCAGCAACAATACCACAAGAAATAGAAGGGTTATATTCTAAATATATGAATGATCCACTAGTTCTAAATATAAAATCAAAAGTATTTAATAGAGATAAAATAATAGAGAAATATATAAGTGTAGATAAAGAAGAAAAATTTAAGTTTTTATTAAAGTCCTTATATGCCTGGACAGATGAATCTGCAATAATTTTTTGTAATACAAAGGATTCAGTTAAAAACTTAAGTACATTATTAAAAAGAGAAAAAATTAACGCAAGAGAATTACATGGAGATATGGAGCAAAAAGAAAGATTATCAACAATGGATAGTTTTAAAAATAAGGAGTTTAAGGTATTAGTAGCAACTGATATAGCAGCAAGAGGAATACATATAAACCATATAACAAATGTTTTTAATTATGAAGTTCCAATGGAAAAGGAAAGTTATGTACATAGAATAGGGAGAAGTGGAAGAGATAATAAAAAGGGGCTAGCTATATCTTTAGTAGGAAAAAATGAAAATAGATTTTTACAAGAGATAGAGGAGTACATTAATTATAAAATAGAAGAAATAAAAATACCTTCTTATGAAGAAATAATAGATGGAAGAAAAAGATTTTTTGAGAATCAGAAAAATAATTATGGAAACCAAATAAGCACAAAGAAAAATATTCATAGCGAAGTAATAAAAATACACTTATCAGCTGGTAAAAAGAAAAAAATAAGAAATATAGATATATTAGGAGCTTTAAGTAATTTGGAAGAACTAACTGGAGAAGATATAGGTATAATAGACGTTCAAGATGGATATTCATTTGTAGATATTTTAAATGGTAAAGGAAATATACTTTTAAAGAGATATAAAGAAATAAAATTAAAAGGTAAAGTAGTTAAAATCAGTAAGGCTAAAAGTTAATAGAGATAGTATTTCAATTTTTTTACAAGAGATATGTTATATTTATTTATAGTATAATATATCTCTTGTTTTTTGTGTTAACAAAAAATGAATATAATATGGTATTTATGTTTATTTATTCATATAAATTATTAATTAATATATATTAATTGAATTATCAAGTAAAAGTATTGAATGATATATACAAAAAATTGTATAATAAAACAAAGAAGAATTATAAGAATTGGGATGGTGGAAAATTTGAAGCTTTCAAAGAAATTAGCTACATTTTTATTCTATTCCACATTATCTATATCTATTATTATAATTGCAATATTTTTAAATATAATTTACAAATTAAAAAGTGCTTCTGTAGTCTTTATTATAGATTACAGGCTAATATCCTTTTTTATAATATTTTTAATGGTTATTTTAAATATAAGCACATATATATTCATCAATAAAAATGTAATAAAAAGATTAACAGTAATTAAGCAAAATATAAACGAATCAAGTTTACTTGAAGAAGAAAATATTATAAACCTTGAAGACGATGAAATAAATTGCATTTATGATAAAGTGAATGCTCTTAGTAATGAAGCTAATGTAACTAAGAAAAAACTTATAAATACAATTAATAATTTAAAAGAAGAAGAAAAAAATTATTCTAATATATTAAATGCAATGTCTAATGCATTTTTCTCTTTGAAAGCTATAGTAAATGATAAGGGAGAATATATAGATGGTGAAATTACGGATGTAAATCTTGCAGGAATGGAGCTATTGGGATTATCTAGAAAAGAAATTATTAACAATAGATTTTCTAACTTATATATGAATTTATATAGAGATGAAGAAGAGATAATACAAATATTTAAAAGAATTAAAAAATCAAAATCGGAATGTATTGCACGAGAAATAAACATAATAGATGATAAATGGGGATTAGTATCTGTATACTCACTTAGTGATGGGTATTTTTCTATAATAATAAATAATATTACTGAAATAAAGAAATATGAAAAAAATATGACGTATCTAACTAATTATGATATTTTAACAAACTTATTAAATAGAAATAACTTATTAGAGTATTTAATGGAGTTAACAAATTTAAGTAAAGAATTTAGCATATATTTTATAGATTTAGATAACTTTAAGAATATTAATGATACAGTAGGTCATAATACAGGAGATGAAGTTTTAAGAATAGTATCAGATAGATTGACTCAATTATCCTCAAACAATATAACTGTTGGTAGATTGGGGGGAGATGAATTTATTATAGTAGAAAAGGGAAATTCAGACTCAGAGTCAATTAGAAAGCTTGCTGATAAAATATTGAATTTATTAAATAAAAAAATTCAAATTAATAGATATAGCTTTAATTTAAAAGCAAGTATAGGAATAAGTCAATATCCTAAGCATTCAAAAGATGTATTTACTTTATTAAAATATGCAGATATATCTATGTATAAGGGAAAGCAGTATGGTGGAAACATAGCTAAAATATTTTCTAAGGATATGGTTGAAGAGATAGAATTAGAAAATAAATTAATAACGGCTTTAGATAACAATGAATTTGAAGTATATTATCAACCTATATATAAAGTTAAGCAAGAAAAAGTTGTAGGTGCAGAAGCCCTTATTAGGTGGATAATGAGTAATGAAATAATTTCACCTATAAAGTTTATACCATTAGCCAAAAAAAATGGAGAAATAATAAGAATAGATGAATTTGTATTGAAGGAAGCTTGTAAATACTGTGAAAAAATGATAGCTTTAGGAGAAAAAGACTTTAAGATATCAGTAAATGTATCTCTTTTAGCATTAAAACAAGAAGATTTCATAGAAAAAACTCTTCAAATATTAAATCAATTTAATATTACTCCTAAATCTATAAAGTTAGAAATAACGGAAGATGAAATAATAGATAATACGGAATTTGTTATTGATGTACTAAATAATTTAAGAAAATTAGGTTTTAAAATATCCTTAGATGATTTTGGCGTGGGTTATTCATCTTTTAATTATATAAAGATGCTACCTTTGGATACAATAAAAATAGATAGAAGTTTATTAATTAGTGTTGAAACTGATAAAAAAACATTAGCAATTATAGAGACATTAATAAAGTTATCACATACTTTAGATTTAGATGTAGTATGTGAGGGGGTAGAAATAAAAAGTCAAATGGATTTACTTAAGGATATAAATTGTGATAAAATACAAGGATTTTATATAAGTAAGCCGTTGAACTCAAAAGATTTCGAGGATTTTGTAGTGAGGTTTAATAATATAAATATTAATAATAAAGAAGTTGCAACAACACTTTAGCTTAATTTTAATAATCTTAAAAATACTTATTATGGGAGGTAGAATTTTATGAAAATAATTAAAAAGAATGGAAGGCTTGAGGACTTTAATATTAAAAAAGTGAAAATAAGTATAGAGAATGCAGCAAGAGATAGTGGAGCAATGGTAAATGAGTCCGATTTAAAAATAATAATTAAGGATGTTGAAAAATATTTGTTAAATATAAGAAAAGATTCTTTAATTACATCAAGCTATGAAGTAATCGGTGTAGTGTTTGAAGTATTAAAAAGAGATGGCTTTAAATCAATTTTAAAAGCTTACATGGAATTTGATAAATTAAGTTAAATTTTATAGTGTTTTTAATCTTAATATAAAAATTCATTTATAATTGTAGTTATGTTATAATCAAAATAACTACAATTATAAACGGAGGACTAAGGATGTATAAATTAGTAGCAATGGACATGGATGGTACTTTACTTAGAGAAGATAAAAGTATATCAGATAGAACTAAGAAGGCTATTCAAGAAGCAAGAGAAAAGGATGTTACGGTAGTATTAGCAACTGGAAGACCAATTGAAGGTGTTTTGAGATATTTGGAAGAATTGGATATGCTTACAGAACATGATTATGTACTTAGTTACAATGGTGCATTAGTTCAAAAAACAAAGAGCAAAGAAGCAATAACTAAAGTGGCACTAAAAGGTTCTGATTTACATTATTTAAAAAAGTTAAGTGATGAATTAGGTGTTAATATTCATGCTTTTTGGGAGAAAAAGGGCTTAATAACTCCTAAAAATAGCAAGTACACAGAAGTTGAAGCTCAAATTAATAATATAGACATTCATGAAATGAATATAGATTCTATAGCTGATGATGAAGTTATGATAAAAATAATGATGATAGATGAAGCAGAGATTTTAGGTCCAGCTATTGAAAAGTTACCTAAAGAAGTATATGAGAAATATACAGTAGTAAGAAGTACACCGTATTTTCTAGAGTTCTTAAATAAAGAGGCAAATAAAGGTGTAGGAGTAGAATTATTAGCAAATCATTTAGGAATTAAAAGAGAAGAAATAATAACATTAGGTGATGCAGGAAATGATATTCATATGATTGAATATGCAGGACTTGGAGTTGCAATGGGAAATGCCTTTGATGAAATAAAAGAAATAGCAGATTACATTACAGATACAAATGAAAATGATGGAGTTGCTAAGGTAATAGAAAAATTCATACTAGGAAATAGCTAAAAGTTAAAAGTTAAAGAGTTAAGGAAATAATTCAGATTTGCTGAATTATTGATAATAAAAAGCTTCTTAGGATTTTATCCTAAGAAGCTTTTTTCTATAATCTAGTTCACTAGATTATTTCAACAACTTTTCCACTTTGCACTCTTTCACTTTTTAATTTCTCTCCCGTATTTTTAACGAACTATTGTCAAAACATAATCATATAACTATATATAATAGAGAAATATAGAAAGAAGGATGATTATGTGTGGAATAACAGGATTTGTAAATTTTAAGGAGAACATTAAGAATAATATTTCAACCTTAAAAGCTATGACAGATACACTAATTAATAGAGGGCCAAATGCCGAGGGCACTTATATATCAAATAATGTAATGTTTGGACATAGAAGACTTATTGTAGTTGATCCAGAAGGTGGAAAACAACCTATGAAAAAGGTTATAAATGGAAAAGAATATGTGATTATATATAATGGAGAATTATATAATACAGAAGATTTAAGAAAAGAACTGATAAAGGAAGGATGTACTTTCGAAGCATATTCAGATACAGAAGTACTACTTGTATCTTATATTAAATGGGGAGTAGATTGTCTTAAAAGGTTAAATGGCATCTTTGCTTTTGCAATTTATGATGAAAATGAAAAACGTGTTCTACTTGCAAGAGATGTGATGGGGGTTAAGCCATTATTTTATACTATCAAAAATGAAACATTTATTTTTGGATCAGAAATAAAAGCATTATTTAAGCATCCATATGTTGAACCAGTAGTAGATAAAGATGGCTTAACAGAATTATTTGCTTTGGGACCTGCAGTTATACCAGGAACAACAGTATATAAAGGAATAGAGGAAGTAAAGCCAGCTCAATATATAATAGTTAAGGAAGATGTTATAAAAAAAGATATGTACTGGGAACTTAAAGCAGAGACCTTTAAAGAAACAAAAGAAGAAGCTGTTGAACATGTAAGGGAATTATTAATTGATGCCATTGATAGACAATTGGTAGGGGATGTACCACTTTGTACATTTTTATCAGGAGGATTAGATTCTTCAGCCATATCAGCAGTCGCAGCTCAGGAATATAAGAAAAAAAATAAAATATTAACAACTTACTCAATAGATTATGAGGATAATGAAAAGTATTTTGAATCATCATTATTTCAGCCAACCTCTGATCAACACTTTGCCGAATTTATGTCAAAATATATAGGAAGCAATCACAGAACGGTTGTATTAAATCATAAAGATTTAGTTACTTCTTTAGAAGATGCTATGATAGGGAGAGATTTACCTGGTATGGCTGATGTAGATTCATCTTTATATTTATTTTGTAAAGAAGTAAAAAAGGATTTTGTAATAGCATTATCTGGAGAATGTGCTGATGAATTGTTTGGAGGATATCCATGGTTCACAAATGAAGAAATGATAAATGCCAACACTTTTCCATGGTCTAGATTTATAAGTGAAAGAAAAGCAATATTAAATCCAAGTTTAAAAAACTTAAAAATAGAAGAAGTTGCTCAAGCAGCTTATAGTGATACTTTAAAAGAAGTTCCACATTTGACAGGAGAAAGTAAATTGGAGCATAGGATGAGGGAACTATTTTACTTAAATTTAAGATGGTTTATGGTTAATTTATTAAACAGAAAAGATAGAATGAGTATGGCAAATAGTTTAGAGGTTAGAGTCCCTTTTGCGGATTATAGAATAGTAGAGTATGCATTTAATATACCATCCAATATAAAGCTATTAGATGGCAGAGAAAAAGGATTATTAAGAAAGTCATTAGAAGGAATACTACCTGATTCAATAATATATAGAAAAAAGAGCCCATATCCAAAGACTCATAATCCTATATATACTGATATGGTTTGTAGTATAATGACAAGAATATTAGATGACAAATCTTCACCTATTTTAGAAATAATAGATAAAGATAAGGTAAGAGAAATTGTAAATACAAAAGGTACAGCATATAAGACACCTTGGTTTGGTCAATTAATGACAGGACCACAAATGATAGCATATTTAATTCAAATGAATAATTGGTTAAGTGGATATAAAGTAAAGTTAATATAGATTTAATGAGAGCTGCTTAATAACAGCTCTTATTAAAATTCTAAATTATATACAATACTAGTCTTTTATTGAAAAAATACATATAAATAGATTATTTTTTGTATATATTTATAATTCATTTATAAATATATACGTAGTAAAATTTAATAGAGAATAAAAGGGGGAGAGATAATGGATAAAGAACTAAAATTAATTTTAGAAGAGTTAATAAAAGATTTTAAAAATATGAAAGAGGTTGCAGCTATAAGTTTTGCAGGATCTTCTACATCAAAAAGAAATGATTCTTTATCAGATATAGATATTGATATATTTACTTATTCTGATATCTCAGTAGAATTAAGAGAAAAAATAATCAGCAAGTATGCAGAGTATAAAGAAGTAGGAAATGATTATTGGGGGCAAGGTGATGAATTTATATTAAAAAATAAAAATATTCCAATAGATATAGCTTATTTTGGAATATCATGGATAGAAGATATAGTAAATAATATACTGGTTAACTATAATGCATCTGTAGGATACAGTACGTGCTTTTGGTATAATATAAAAAATTCAGACATAATTTTTGATAGAGAAGGAAGATTTGCTAAGTTAAAACAAATTTCAAACTGCAAGTACCCAGTTAAACTAAAGAAAAATATTATAGAAAAGAATTATCCTTTGTTAAAAAACAATATCTCTTCTTACTATAATCAAATAAGTAAAGCAATAAGTAGAAGTGATATAAATAGTATTAATCATAGACTAGCAGGTTTTATGGCAAGCTATTTTGATATAATATTTGCTATTAATGAGATACCTCATCCTGGAGAAAAAAGACTAATAAATATAATTAAAAATACATGTACTAAAATACCAAAGAATTTTGAAGAAGATATAAATAATATTTTAAAGTCAGCTGGCAATTTAGATAAGGAGTTATTAGTAAAATTAGATTCTTTGATAGATAACTTAGATGATATAATATAATATTAAAAATTAAAGGAGCTGTAGAAATACAACTCCTAAATTATACATTCAAACATGATAAAATTTATATATTAAAAAATATACTTTAATTACATAAGATATCTTATACCAAGTGTCTTATAATCTTTTATATATATTCTAGGAGCTCTTCTTCCAATAAGGCAAAGAATTTCATAGCTTATTGTATTTAAAATTTCAGCCATATCGTCAGCATCAAATTTTATAGAACCATCAGAACCAAGTAAAATTACTTCATCGCCAAGAGAAACATTTTTTATATCAGTTATATCAATCATAAACTGATCCATACAAACATTCCCTATAATTGGGGCAAATTGTCCATTAATAATGACTTTACCTTTATTAGAAAGGCCTCTAGAATACCCATCAGCATAACCAACTGGCAATGTTGCAACTATTGTTTTTCTTTTTGTTTTAAAGGCTTTACCATATCCAATATATTCATCTTTTTCTACTTCTTTAATGTGAATAATCCTAGTTTTCCATGTTAGAACAGGTTTTATATTAAAGTTAACTTTATCAACTTCATTTGATGGATAATAACCATATTGAATTATGCCAGGTCTTACATAATCATAATGACTATCAGGTAAATCCATTATTGCAGCACTATTAGATAAATTTTTATTATTAACAGGTACTCCTTTTTCACTAAGAACATCCATAAATGAATTATAAATTTCAAGTTGATTTAAAGAATAGCTCTTATCCTTAAAATCTGCAGTGGAAAAATGAGAGAAAATGCTTTCTATTTCTAAGTTATCTAATTTTGATATCTTTACTATTTCTTCTATTGAATTATCATTTTTTCTAAAGCCTATTCGCCCCATTCCAGAGTCTATAGCTATATGAATTTTAACTATTTTGTTTAAAAGTTTTGCTTTATTATTAAGGTTTAAAGCAAATTCATAACTAGATATAGTTGGTTCTACGTCATAATCTAATAATGCATCTATTGCGTAGTCTTCACTAATTCCAAGTAACATTATAGGAGCTTTAATTTCACTTTCTCTAAGCTCAATTGCCTCTACGATATTTGCAACGGCAAGTTTATCAATTCCATGGTTAAGTAAAATCTTAGATACCTCAACAGCTCCATGACCATAAGCATTTGCTTTTACAACTCCAATTATTTTACTATTATTAGATTTTTTCTTTATCTGCTCTATATTATATATTAAATTATTCAAATTAATTTCTGCCCAAATTGGATGTAATAAATTCATATCTAAAACTCCTTATTATTATTTGACTTGTTAATAATATCATTGATATTATTATATACATAAACTGAGTGTTTGATAAGTACCAGTTTACATCAATTTAATGAGGTCAGTTTTATTTTGCGGAGCAAAATAATTTAAAATGAAAAAATTATAGAGAAAAATCATTAAGGGATTTTTTTATGAAAAGAGTTTCTTACAGCTAACAGTGCAAATTATTATCAAGGTTATGGTTAATAAGAAATAGGGTAGCAGAGCTATCAGGGAATAAGAAACAGGGGATAAGTATTAAATTTTTGGAGGTAAGATAATTAAAAAATAATGATTAACAATTTATATATTTATTTTATTATTACGTGCTACTTGTTCCCTGAGCCCTGTTACCTAAATATGAACTAGGTAAAATGAAAGGAAATTATTATGGATATTATTGGCATAAACTTAAGACAAAATAGTGAAATTCCTCTATATATACAACTGTATGATTTCATAAAATCTCAGATACAAAATGGAAATTTAAAATCTAATAGTAAGTTACCTTCTAAGAGAAAGCTTTCTAAGTATCTTGATATTAGTCAAAATACTGTTGAAGCAGCTTATGGTCAGCTTATTACTGAAGGATATATAACATCTATTCCTAAAAAAGGTTATTATGTTTCAGAGCTGCAAGGGATAATAAAAATAAATATATCTAACATTACAAATAGTAATAAAAAATCTGTAAAAAAGAAATATAAGTATGAGTTTTTTTCAAGTAGAGTGGATCTTGAAAGTTTTCCTTATTCAACGTGGAGAAAAATAAATAAAGATTTAATTAATGAAGAAAATAAAGAATTATTACAAATAGGTCACTCACAAGGTGATAAAAATTTGCGAGAGACTATTTCGGAGTATTTAAGATTTTCAAGAGGAGTAAATTCTAATGCAGACAATATAGTTATTGGAGCAGGAACAGAATATTTAGTACAGATTTTAATAAGCATTTTGGGAAGTGAAAAAATTTATGCAGTGGAGGAACCAGGATACTATAAAATTAAGAAGATATTAAAAATTAGAAAAACAGAAATTAAGTCTATAAGGTTGGATAATCAAGGAATTGATGTTGATGAATTATACAAAAGCAATGCTGAAATTGTTCATATAACGCCATCACATCAGTTTCCAACAGGTAAAATAATGCCAATAAGCAGACGAATGCAACTTCTAGCTTGGGCAGAAGAAAGTGTAAATCGATATATAATAGAAGATGATTATGATAGTGAATTTAGATTTGAAGGAAAACCAATACCAGCCCTTCAAAGCTTAGATACAAGAGGGAAAGTTATATATATTGGAACATTTTCGAAATCCTTTGCTCCTTCAATTAGAATAGCGTATATGGTGTTGCCAGATGAATTAATAAAAGAATATAGAGAAAATTTTAGTTTTCTAATTTGTACAGTTTCTAGATTAGATCAACAAGCATTATATAGATTTATAGAAGATGGGTATTTTGAAAGACACTTAAATAAAATGAGGAATATTTATAAAAAAAAGAGAGAGTTCTTAGTTTCATTAATCAAAAAATATTTAAGTAATACCGAAATAATAGGAACTAATTCAGGATTACATTTGCTATTAAAGGTTAACAATGGAATGTCAGAAAATGAGCTTATTAAAAATGCGGAAGAAAAAGGGATAAGGATTTTGGGACTATCCAATTCATATGATGATATAAAATTTGATACAAAAACAATTTTCTTAGGGTACGCAAGTTTAAATAATAGTGATATGGAAGAGGCTATAATATTATTAAAAAGTGCATGGAATATATAACATTTATTCTGATAATTAATTTTTATATAGGAATAATATAAGTAGATTATATGATTATTAAAAGGAGAAATTATATTATGGCTTATATAAATTTTAAAGAAGAAGTATATGTAGCTAAAATTCAATTAGAAAAGAGAGTTATTAATAATGAAAAGTTATTTAATGAAATAAAAGATAGTAATAAGCTATCTAATGATTACATTCCAAATGAAAAGTATAGTTATAGAGAGTTTAATGATGTAGTTTTTGGCGGGGGACATTCAAAAAAAGAAGAGGATTTTGAAGAAGTAGGCAATATAGATATAATTTGTACTAAATTTATAAATTGTAAGTTTTCTAACATAAAATTTAGTGGGTGTAGATTTATTGGCTGTAAGTTTACTAATTGTGAATTTATTGGAGGAGGAGCATTATTTCAAGAGTGTATTTTTGTTAAGCAGGAAAGTGATACAATTCCTAATCTCAATAAAGAAGATAATTTATCTTGTGAATTTAATGAATGTAAAATATACGTAAAGTTTTTAAATTGCGATTTAAGTCATATTATATTTAAGAAATGTTATTTAAAAGATACTAATTTTGAATTAAGTGATATGAGCGATGGAATGATTTTTGATTGTGATTTAAAAATGATAATAGTAATAGATACTAATTTATCAGGGGTAAAGATAGTTGGTTCATATATAGAAGATTTGGAGTTTCGAGATAAATATAAAAGTAAATTAGATGAAAAAACTTTTATAGATAAAATAAAGTTAAGAAAAAAGAACAGAGAAGAATATGAAGGAATATATACAGTTTATGAAAATATAGCAGATAAATTTAAAGATAATAACTTAAATAATAATTTTGGAGAATATTATTTCTTATGCAGAAAGACACAAATGAAAGTATTGAAACCTTTACCAAAAATTTCATCATTCTTAGGATTAATAACTTGTGGTTATGGAGAAAGACCTTTATATGCTGCATATTTTTCTTTAGTTGCAATATTTATTTTCTCCATATTATATTTATTATTTGGAATTAAAGTAGATGAAGAAATAATTAGATATACCTGGACAAATGATGGATTTATAATAAGAAAATTCTTAAAGGATTATAATGAAAGTTTAAATTTAAGTGTTGGAATGTTTGCAGCAGTAGGAATGAATGAAGCTCAACCAGCACCAATATCATATATGCTTAGCAATATAGAAATGATAATCGGAGTATTAATGATGGGAATAGGAACAGGATCTTTAGTGAAGAAGATAGTAAGATAGAGACTTTCCAGTATATTCACAAAGTACAGTGTAGTTTTTTATTTAGATAACAAGGAACAAGAATGAGGTCAAAGGGAACAGAGGCAGGTAACAGGGAAGAGGGAACAGATAACAGGTGTGGATTTTGCAAGCAAAATAATTAACAATTTTTATTTTATGCTTTTAATGGGGTTGTTTCAACATTAGGGTTGGAACAACTTTTGTTTCGTGATAAATAATAAAATTATATTAATAACAAATAAAAATATATTGTTTTTCAATAAAAAAGACTTGAAAAACAATTAATTAAGTAGTAATCTATAATAGATTCAGAAAGTTAGGTAAAAGCTATGAAAATTACAAAAGAGAAACGTAATTATATATTACTATCGATAATGGGAATAAATATATATTAATTATTACAAGTAGCATTACCAATTTCATACTTTCAAAGGATTATATGATTTTTAGAAAAAATGAGGAGGTTTTTATGAAAAGAGGAACAACACTATTTTTAAAATTAGCCATTACTATTATTGGAATTCCTATTATCGCATTAGGTATGTTTGGGATGTATTGGTTAGGAAATAATCCAGTAGATTCTAATTATTCATATATATTATATCCTATTTTAATAGGTATATATGCATCAACAATACCATTTTACATTGCATTATATATGGCTTTTAGACTTTTAATTTATATTGATAAAAACAAAGCTTTCTCACTAATTTCCATAAAAGCTTTAAACAATATAAAATACTGCGCAGTAACAATAAGTATCTTATATGTAGCAATAATGCCATTTGTTTATCTTTTAGCAGATAAAGATGATGCACCAGGGCTTATAATAATTGGAATGGTTCCTATATTTGCTTCAATGATAATTACAGTATTCTCTGCTGTTCTTCAAAGACTTTTACAAGAAGCTATAGATATAAAGTCAGAAAATGATTTAACAGTATGAGGTTAATAAAATAGAAAGAAAAGAGGTGAGTTTTGGTAGGTGGAATACATTTTATATATTCACTTACTAAAGAAAAATTATGAATTTAAAAGATGAAAAGTTTTTATCTAAGATACTGGCAGCAATTTTAAATATTAGCATTGTATTTGGAGTAATTCTTACAATTGGAGTATTTTATACTACATTTTATAAAAGAAATATAGTAGATTTTATTACGAATGAGGGGGTAGTTGTACTATTACTAGTTGTGGGAATAAGCAGTTTATTTTATATAGTATTCCAGCTTAGAGGTATAATAAAAACATTAATATTAGGCGATCCTTTTGTTAGATCAAATGCTATAGCTTTCAAGAAAATATCAATATCATCATTAATTATAGCTTTATGTTATTTAATTAATTTATTTATAAATTCTAATTTTAAAGAATTTAAATTTATATATGTTGATAATATGGGAATCCATACTGATATGGAAGTATTTATATTTTTATTTGCATCAGCCTTTATCTTTATATTATCAAAGGTTTTTGATAAGGCAGTTACCTTTAAAGAAGAAAATGATTTAACAGTATGACAAAGGAGAAAAGCATGGGAATAATCGTAAATTTAGATGTCATGATGGCAAAGCGAAAAATTTCATTAAATGAACTAGCAGAAAAGGTTGGAATAACTAATGCCAATTTATCTATATTAAAAAACAACAAAGCGAAGGCAATTAGGTTTTCTACTTTAGAAGCTATTTGTAGAGAACTCAATTGTCAACCAGGGGATATTTTAGAATTTATAAATGACTGATGAATGTGTTTTGACATTATAAATTATTAATGGAGGTATATATGATTAATGCAGTTGCTTTAGTTTTAATGAAAGATAAAAAACTTCTTTTATTGAAACGTTCAAAAAATCGTCTACCAATAATAACTATGAAAAATGAGGAAACAGAAGAGGAATGTATAAATAGATGGAAACAACAGAATTTTGAATCGGAAAATTTACCTAGTGTTAAATATAATAAAAAAGTAGCTATAGAAGATTATAATATCAGTCTAATTTTTATGGATGCTACCAATCTAGATATAAAAATAATTGATGAAAATTTAGTTTTTGAAGATTGCATGTGGGCAAATAATTTAAATAGATTTGAAAATGAATTATTTAGATATATAATAACTCAATGCGAAATAGAGAGTTATAAATCTCCAGCAATCGTATCTTTAAGAGAGTCTGTAAATATGAAAAGTAAGTATAAAGTAAAAAGCCAATTAATAGATTTTGAAAAGACTAAAATGGAGAATAATAAGGCTATAATACTTATTATCTTGTCTTTATTAATTGGGATATTATTTTCAAGATTTATCTTTGGATATTTAGGAGTTTCAGTACCAATATTAACTCTTTTAATGATAGTAATATTTATATTTTCGGTAGATATAAAAACTAATAGTATATTGGGATATTTCTTTTTAGTAATAAGTGTTATTCTATCATGCAGTTATGGAATCTTTACAAATGAATTATTTAGAGCCATGAATATCTTAATTATTCCCATAACATTATTTTCTGGATTTTTATTATTAACATATAATAATATCCCCTTTAAGTTACTAAATTTTGGAGCGGCTTTTTTAGAAATAATTATAGGTCAATCAATAGAAAATACAAGTAAGCTTCCATTAGTAGTTAAAGAAGTATCTAAGAAAAATGATGTAAAAGAAAATAAAAATATGAAATCTATAATAATAGGTTTAGTAATATCAGTACCATTACTTATATTTACAGGAATTTTACTTGCAGGTGCTGATGAAGTTTTTAATTATTATTTGAAAAATATATGGAATTTTCTGAATATCGAAAATATATATGATTTTATATTAAAATTTTTAATAGCAATAATAATTATGTTTTTAGTGTTTGGATTATATTATACTCTTAATTCAACTAAAATAAAAAAGGTTGGAAATGGAAAGATCAATAAATCATTTAATTCAACAACTATAATAACAATATTGGTTTCTCTAATAGCTTTATATTTAACTTTTACTAAGATACAAGTATCATATTTATATTTAAATAAAGAATTGCCAATTGGATTTGATTTTGCACATTATGCAAGAAGTGGATTCTTTCAATTAGTAACTTTAGTGGTAGTAAATATATCAATAATAACAGCAATGAATTTCAAGACAGCAGTTAATAGCATTAAAAGTAAAAATATTTTAAATATTTTATATAGCTTAATAACAGTATTAACTATAAATATGGGAGCTTCAGCTATATATAAAATGAATTTATATATAAAAGAATTTGGATATACAAGACTAAGAATTCTAGTTCAAGTATTTACTGTATTTTTATGTATTTGTTTAATTACATTGCTTATATTTATATGGAAAAATAAATATTTATTCAAGCCAATAGTAATTGCAGGGTTAGTTATATATGTAGGTTTAAATTATTTTAATATAGATAATTATATAGCTAAACAAAATCTAGAAACAATTAGTACAAAATACGAAATAGATGATGGATATTTATCTACACTATCTTTAGATGCTCAAAATGCAGTAAAAGAAGGATATGAAAAAGGCATAATAGAAAGTCAGTATTATTTTAGATGGTTTAATAAAAAAGTTACTACTAAAAACTGGTACGAATACAATTATTTTAATAACAAAATAATTAGATAAAAATAGTAATAAAATGTGAAGCATTTTTCAGTTCACAATTCACAAGGCACAGTGCACAGTTGTTTTTATTTTATTCCCAAAACTGTGAACTGTGAATTGTGCGCTGTGAACTATATAAATTGCTTCGCAATTTATTTTAAAGTAGTCCTAAATCAATTTTCCATAAAAGAACTCTTAGTACGGATTCATTAATACGTTCTTCATTTATTTCTCCGTTTTGTATTGCTTGTAGTACAACTGGAATTTGAACATCAAAATCAGAAGCTATTAATAAGTCATTTCCAGCATTTATAGCTAATACGGCAGAATTATAATCTCCGATATACTCTTTAATAGCATCCATTTGCAAATCGTCAGTCATTATGACTTTATCATAGTTTAATTCATTCCTAATTATATTATGAACATTAGAAGAAAGTGAAGCTGGTAGATTTTCATCCATAGATTTTACTATATTATGAGAAACAAGTATGCTATCAGCACCTGCTTTTATCCCTGCCTCAAATGGAAGAAAATCAGAAGTTTTAAAGATTTCGTAACTCCTTTCATCAATAGATATACCAGTATGAGTGTCTAAGTTATTACCATACCCAGGAAAATGCTTTAATGTAGAACCTATATTATTTTCTTTCATTGTAGTAACAACTGTTTTTATATATTTAGATGTTTCTATTGCATTTTTCCCAAAGGCTCTAGGATAAATATAATCATATGAATTAGTAGATACGTCACAAACAGGAGCCAAGTTAACATTTATGCCTAAGCTTTTTAAAAGTGTAGCTTTTTCTTTTGTATCGCTAATTATTAAAGGATTTCCTCCCTCATTATATAAATCTTGAGGAGAGTAAAAAGGAACACCTCTAAAAGTAGTGTATCGACTTAATCTATTAACAATTCCACCTTCTTCATCAATACCTATAAGTAGTTTTATTTTAGAATTATCTTGATAAGATTTTAATGTAGTAGATAAAGAATCTTTTGTTTCATTTTTTACATTATCATCAAATAAAATAAATCCACCAACTTTATATAATTGTAAATCTTCAAGTGCAGTATTTTTTCTACATCTAACAAAAAACATTTGGCCAACCTTTTCATCTAAAGACATATTAGCTAAAATCTTAGAGGCCTTTTCCTTATTTGATATTAAGTGGTTATTATTAGTCTGATTATTATTTTGATTGCTGCTATTGTTGTTATTTTCAGAAATATCATTATTATTACTAGTATTATCATTGTTGTCATTGCTATTAGAATCAGTATTATCACTGATATTATTTTTGTCTGTAATAATAGTCTTACCATTTAAAAGCTTATTTACTAAAAAACCAGAAAGTACTGATAAAGATACAAAAAGAACAATTAATATAAATTTTTTCATAGTTATAAGTCTCCAATTTTATTTTTTAATCACTTTATTAATAATTATACCCATAATATAATTATTAATTGACAAATACAATATTATAATATAAAAAAAGTTATATTATTTCCATTTTAATAGTTTAATTAATTGTATATAACTAATTAGAGAATGAGTAAGTTTATAAAACTATACTAATTTCTTAATCACATAGATATTTATTTATTATATATTAATGATAAGAATAATTTTTAGAAGTGAGTATCATGAGTAGTATAATTCTTTATCTAATAGCTTTTTTATTATTTTTAATATCTTATAAAAGGGATAGAAGAAAAACTAAAAAAGCGTTATTAACTGGGGTGAAAGCTATAGAAAATATATTACCTCAATTTTTAGGAATAATATTAATTGTTGGTTTAACCCTTAGTATATTAAATCCTGAAATTATATCGAAGATAATAGGAAGCAACTCCAATATACTTGGTGTATTATTATCAGCAATTTTAGGAAGCATTGCTATGATGCCTACATTTGTAGCATTTTCTACAGGAGATATGCTACTTAAAAATGGAGCCGGAATAGCGCAAGTTGCAGCACTTATTTCAACACTTACTTTAATAGGGATAGTAACTATACCTCTTGAAGTAAAATATATAGGAAAAAAAGCAGCTATTTATAGAAATTTAGTAGCTTTTATTTTTTCTATTATAGTAGCATTTTTTGTTGGATTGGTGGTGAAAATTATATGATTAAGAAATTAGCAAAAAGGTATATATTCTTTATTACAGCATTGTTAATAACTATAATGATAACTGTATTTAATGATGATATAGGGTTACGATCATTTAATATTGCATTTTCTAGCTTTAAACAAATGATTTCTGTAGTTCCTCCAATAATGATAATACTTGGACTTATAGATGTTTGGATTCCAAGAGAAGCCATGATGAAGTACATGGGAGATGATTCAGGTATAAAAGGAATTTCTCTTGCAATATTGATAGGATCAATAGCTGCAGGACCTATGTATGCAGCTTTTCCATTTACAAAGGTTCTTCTAAAAAAAGGAGTTAGATTTAGCAATATAATAATTTTTATGAATGCTTGGTGTGTAACTAAAATATCTACTTTAATGTTTGAAATTTCTTCACTAGGATATAAATTTACATTAGCAAGGCTTTTAATTGATATACCTGGAGTAATAATAATGGGATATTTAGTTCATGCTTTAATGCCGAAGGATGAATTAGAGATGATTTATAAAAGTAATTTAGATTAAAAAGGCTATTGAAGCTAACTAAAAGGTATAAAATTATTTACAAATGTTAAAGGTATAGTTATAATGTTTATGGTAAAGTATAATAATAAGCTATGAAAGAGAAAAGTAGATAGATAGTCATATTACAGAGATTTAAGTAGTGGTGGAAGCTTAAAATTTGATACTATTGAAGGAAGCTCTAGAGCTATAAACTGAAACAGCATATTAAAAATTTTGCAAGTAGGTTTGTGGGTTCTCCCCTTAAAGAGAATGAGTGGGTTGATTTTTATTAACCAATTTAGGTGGTAACGCGGAATTTTGTCTTTCGTCCTAATATTTATAGGATGAAGGGCTTTTTATTTTTATAAAATTTTATAACTAAAGGAAAGGATAGATAAAGATGAGTTTTGAAAAGTTATCAGAATTAATATTCCCTAATATTGATAAAACACCAGAAGATTATATTGCAAAATATCCAAAGAGAAATTTAAAAGAAGGTGCAGTTGTAACTAGATATGCACCATCACCAACTGGATTTCAACATATTGGAGGAGTTTTTGCAGCATTAATAAATGAAAGATTAGCAAGCCAAACAGGCGGAGTTTTTTATTTAAGAATAGAAGATACTGACCAAAAAAGAGAAGTTGCAGGTGCTATAGAAGATACTATTCAAACTATGCATAACTTTGGTATGGATTTTAACGAAGGAATGACTGGAGATGATACTTCTAAGGGAGAATATGGTCCATATAGACAAAGTCAAAGAGCAGATATATACAGAGCCTTTGCTAAGGATTTAATTAAAAAGGGATTAGCTTATCCAGCTTTTGATACACCAGAAGAATTAGCAGAGCTTAGAGAAAAACAAACAGCTGCTAAAATAACTCCAGGGTATTATGGAGAATATGCTAAGGATAGAAATCTAACAGAAGAAGAAGCAATAAGAAAAATAAATAATGGAGATGCGTATATAATTAGATTTAAGTCACCTGGAAATATAGAAAATAGAGTAGAATTCCATGACTTAATTAAGGGTGATATAAGCTTCCCAGAAAATAATCAAGATATAGTTATAATAAAGGGAGATGGACTTCCAACATATCACTTTGCTCATGCTATAGATGATGCATTAATGAGAACTACCCATGTTATAAGAGGAGAAGAATGGTTATCTTCATTACCAATACATGTACAATTATTTGATGTGTTAGGTTTAGAAAGACCAAATTATGCTCATATTCCAACAATAATGAAAAATGATAATGGTTCTAAGAGAAAATTATCTAAGAGAAAAGATGCAGAAGCTGCAGTTTCATATTATAAAGAAGTTGGATATCCTGTTCAATCAGTTATTGAATATTTATTAAATATAATAAATTCAACTTTTGAAGATTGGAGAGCTGAAAATTCTACTGTAGATTATCATGAATTTGAAATAGCTTTAGATAAGATGAGTAAATCAGGTGCATTATTTGATATAGTTAAATTAAATGATGTAAGTAAAGAAGTTATTTGTAAGATGAAGGCTGATGCAGTTTACAATAATTATATAGCTTGGGCTAAAGAATTTGATAAAGAAATGTATGATTTAGTAACTGCAAATGAAGAAATGTCTAAGGAAATCTTCAATATAGATAAAGAAGGTCCAAAGCCAAGAAAAGACTTTGCTAAATGGGATGAAGTAAGAGGAAAAGTAGATTATTTCTTTGACAAATTATTCAATAAAGAAACTGCAGAAAATGTTGAACTTCCAAAGAACTTAACTTTAGATGCAGCAAAAGAAATAATAAAAGTTTATAAAGATAAATTTAACTTTAATGCAGGAAGTCAAGAAGCTTGGTTTGAAGATTTAAAAGAAATAGGATTAGAATTAGGATACTGTGCTAACAGAAAAGAATACAAAGCAAATCCAGATCGATACAAAGGAATGATCTCAGATGTAGCAGGAGCTGTAAGAGCTGCATTATCTCATAGAAGTAATACTCCTGATCTATATACTATTATGCAAATAATAGGAGAAGAAAAGACAAGAGAAAGATTTGAAGCATTTTTGAGCTTATAAAATGATAATATAAATAAGAGCTGTCCCATTGATGGCTCTTATTTTGTTATATTATAATATTTAATTCTTATGATCATCAAACTAAATTAACTAAGAATACAAATTGATAATAGTTATCAATTTGTGACTTGAATCACATCAATATTATTAATATAGATTTATAATAGGACTAGAATTAAAAAGTTAAAACAAAAATTTTATAATAAATTCGTAGTTAAAAAGCTAAAAAGAAAACTTTGTATTAATGTTTATATTTTAGTTAAAAATAATTATTTAATAATATAATTGGTGGTGAATTAATTGAGCAAAAATGTAGTTATAATTGGTGGTGGAGTTGCAGCTGTAAGTGCAGTAAAATCAATTAGAGAAGTTGATAAAGAAATAAACATACACATATTTCAAAATGAAAAATATTATCCTTACTATAGAATTAAATTGACCAAAGGTCTTTTTGATAATCTTGAGGAGGAGAAAATATTACTTCAAAAAAAGGAATGGTATGATTTAAATAATGTGAAATTATATTTTAATAAAGAAGTACTTTCTATTGACACTATAAATAATAAAATTAATTTAAATGATGGCATTTGCTTTGGGTATGATAAATTATTAATAGTAACAGGAGCTAGTAATTTTAAGCCTCCAATAGATGGAATAAACAAGGAAAATATTTTTACAATAAGGGAACTTGAAGATGTAAAGGCTATTAAGGATAGTGTAATAGATAAAAAAATTATATTAAATATAGGCGGAGGAATTCAGGGATTAGAAGGTGCATGGGCTTTTAGCCAACAAGATAAAGAAGTTATTGTAGTTGAAGCTTTAGAAAGATTAATGCCACGTCAACTAGATAAGAGAGCTTCTGAAATCTTACAGAATTTAATAGAAAAGTTTAATATAAAAGTTCTTTTAAACTCCAAGGTAGAAAAGATAATTGGAGAAGGTAAAGCAGAGAGCATTATTTTAAATAATGGAACTAGAATTAAGTGTGATATGATAGTTTATTCTGTTGGAATAAGAGCTAATACGAAGATTTTAGAAAATACAGAAGTAAATGTAGCTAGAGGAATCATAGTTAATAATAAAATGCAAACTAATGTAGAAAATATTTATGCAGCAGGGGATGTTGCAGAATTATCAGGGCAAATAGGTGGACTTTGGAATGTAGCATCTGAAGAAGGAAAGGTTGCAGGATATAACATTGCAGGTAAAGAAGCAAGTTATTCTATCTTAACACCAGTTACAATGATGAACGCTTTTAATACTTCACTATTTTCAGTGGGGAATATAGAAGAAAGTTTCGATAAAACAATAGTAGAGGATGAGAAGGATGGAAAAGTCTACAAAAGACTATTCTTTAAAGATGATAAAATAATAGGAGCAATCCTTGTGGGAGATACTAAAGCTTCAATGATTTTAAAGAAAGCAATAGAAAATAAAACTATAATTTCAGATATGAATTCGTTAAAATCATTTAATGATATACTAGCAGAATTAAAAAAATAGTTATAAATATACAAATAGTATTGATGCTAATAAATATTACTTATCTTGCAAATCTTTGTATATAATAAAAAATACATAATGAAATTTTAACTATATTAATTATTATGACTATCTTATATTTAGCTATAGTTCTATGTAAAATCATTAATTTAAATTATATAATAAATATTTTTAATTAATAGTTGAAATTTATAGTAAATATTATGTAAAATAATAGTAACTTAAAGTTATATAAATATGAAAAGGAGATGTATAATATGGAAAATTATGATGTAGTTTTAGATTTCTTTACTAAAAATGATAAACCATTAAATGCTACTGCAGTTGCAGAAGGAACAGGAATAGATAAAAAAGAAGTATCAAAGGTAATGGATAAACTTAAAAAAGAAGAAAAGATTTATTCACCAAAAAGATGTTACTGGCAAATAAAGAGAGATTAATAAAAGGGGCTGTCGCACTAAT
>NZ_LBMX01000046.1:0-46772 GCF_001010885.1 Clostridium sp. C8
TAATGCGACAGCTCCTTTTTTAGAAAATTAAAAATTTAATAGTATAAATATAAATAAATCTTTTCAATATAATTGAAATAATACCTATTTGTATGTATAGTAATTATAGGAAGGAGAGATTACAGTATGAAGCCAACTATAAAGGATGTTGCTAGAGAAGCTGGTGTATCTCTGGGGACAGTGTCTAAGGTTATTAATAATAAATATGTAAAAGAGCTAACGAAGATCAAAGTAGATGAAGCAATTAAAAAATTAAATTATGAGCCTGATATATATGCTAGAGGCCTTAGAAAAAATAAGACTGATACTATTGCAATTATAATACCAACGGTATGGAATCCTTTTATTTCTGAATTTGTATATAAGTCAGAAAAAATATTAAGTCGCATGGGGAAAAAATTGCTGTTATGTAATTCAGATGGAAATTCTAAAAAAGAAGTTGAATATATAAATATGGTTAAACAAAATAAGGTAGATGGTATAATAGCAATTACTTATAGTGATATAGATAAGTATGTTAATACTAATATACCTTTTGTAAGTATAGATAGATTTTTTAGTAAAGAAGTTAATTATGTAATGTCTGATAATTATGAGGGTGGTAAAATTGCCGCAAGATCTTTATTTGAAAGTGGATGTAGAAGTTTAATTTCAGTAGGAGTTAAATCTGATAGAAAAAGCAGTACTATGGATAGAAAAGAAGGATTTATTCACGAATGTAAAAAATTAAATGTAGAATATAAGAGCTTTGAGTTCTGTGATGAGCATAGGAATTTAGGGAGCTTTTTGGAAAAAATAATTATTGAAAATTATATTGAAAATAAGAAAATAGATGGAATATTTGCATGTAATGATATACTTGCACATAGAATAATAGAAAAGTTACATAAGTTTAATATAAATATTCCAGATGATATTCAAATAATAGGATATGATGGGAGTAGAATGAGTGAAGAAATTTCAGAAGGAATATCAACAATAAGACAAAATGTAGATTTATTAGCAAAGGAATCAGTAAAATTACTGTTAAACAACATAAATGGGGATAAGAGTAGTCACAGCATAGTATTACCGGTAGAGTTTATAAGTGGATATACAACTAAAAAAATATAAAATATAAAATATTGACATTGAAAACAATTTCACTTAAAATAAACTTATATTGAAAATGAAACGTTTCATTTTTAATTATACAAAAAATATAGTTAAATAACTTTGAAAAATAAAAATGAAAGGTTTCATTTTAACAAATGATGAATAATAACGAAGAAGGATGAAAGCTTCTTTTGGTTAAGGATATTAACAAGAATAGGTTAGAAGGAGGTGAAAGAGATAGTATAAACTTAATTCTATTTATAAAAAATATTTTTCTATAAGATGGAGGCGATAAAGTGGTTAAAATAGGGTTAAAGTTAATTTCTATATTATTAATGTTTACTTTTACATCATGTAGTAATTCGAATCAAGATAATTTTAAAATATTCCCTACTAGATCAGAAACATGGGTGGGAGATCCTATGCCATATTTTGATGGCGAAAAATTCAATATATTTTATTTGGAAGATTTAAGAGATGGAGATATTGGATTTCATCCATGGAGTTTATTTACAACAAAAAACTTTTATGAGTACGAAGATAAAGGTGTGGTAATACCATACTCTAAAAATACTCAAGATCAAGATTTAGCATTGGGAACTGGTTCTGTAGTTAAAGATAATGATGGATTATATCATGCTTTTTATACAGGACATAATGGTAAGAAAATGCCAAAAGAAGCAGTTATGCATGCAACTAGTAAGGACTTAAATGAATGGACTAAGATTCCAGAGGATACATTCTATGCATCAAGCCAATATGAAGCTGATGATTTTAGAGATCCATATGTAATTTATAATGAAGATTATAATGAATATTGGATGCTAGTAACAACTAGAAAAGATAAGATGGGTGTAATTGCTTTATATACTTCTAATGATTTAAAGGAATGGAAGGATCAAGGAGTTCTATTATCTAACGATATGGGAAGCGACTCAAATATGGAGTGTCCTACATTAATTAAGTATGGTGATTATTGGTACCTTTCCTTCTCAGATCAATGGCCTGATCGTGTTGTTCATTATAGGACAGCAAAAGATTCGAAAGGACCATTTGTAATTCCAGAACAAGATTATTTTGATGGAAATGGATTCTACGCAGGTAGAATGGAAAAGGATTCAGAGAATCTTTACATGTTTGGATGGACACCAACAAAAGAGATGTATATTGATTCGGGAAAATATGACTGGGCTGGAAATCTTGTAGTGCATCAGCTTAAACAAAAGGAAACAGGAGAATTATATCCTGTACCAGTAGAGGATGTAGTAAAGAAGTTTAGTAAAGGAACTAAGTTAAATCCATTAGCACAGACTGAAACTATTGAGAAAGCAAAGAATAAATATAGTTTTTCTGGACAAGATTATGAGGTTTTAACATTCCCAGAAATAAGTGGAATAAATAAGATTACTGGAAAAATCAATTTAAGTTCTCAAAATAGTAAATTTGGCTTTATGTTTAATGTTGATGAAGAAAACATGGGTGATATAAATATTGTTATTGATTCTAAGAAGAATGAAATTCAATTTTATAACCTTTCAACAGAAGATATATTTAATAAAAAGCCACAATCAACAATGCCCCTTGAAGTTAAGGAAGGTGAATCTTTAGAATTTACTTTATTAATAGATGATAGCATTGCTGTTCTTTATGTAAATGATGAAGCTGTATTAAGTTCACGTATGTTTTCTATGCAAGATCAAAAATGGGGAATATTCTCTGTTGATAGCAACATAGAAATTGAAGATTTAAAATTAAGCAAGTAATAGTATTAATGGAATTTAGTATAAAAATAAATTAATAGGGGGATGACTTGTGGAAACAACTATTAATAATGAAGAACTAGAACATAAAGATAAAAAGGAACATTTCAATAAGAGAAAGAAGTTAGTTATAACTAGTATTTTAGCTTGCATACTTCTAATAACTGGAATTATAGTTAAGATCTTTAGTGGATCAAATAAAGTTATGTTACTTGAAAATAGAAGACCTGTTGGAATGATGAAGGCAGTAGTTGAAGATGATGGATTTGTAGATACTCCTGGAAGAGTAAATATGGCCTTTAATGTAGGTGATTTTGGACCTCAAGGAAGTAATGGATGGCTATATAAAAAGGGTGATCCTAGTGATCCTGAAACAGCTACTAAATTAAAATTCATTGAGAAAGAAGAAAAGTATATAGACTATAGCATAAAAGGAATAGAGATAAAAAAAGATTTTATTCATACTGGAGAAGATACAGCACCTATATTAGAGTGGCGTGTTGCACAGGATGGTATAGTCAATGTACAAGCTACCTATGTAAAAAGCGTTAATGGAGACAAAAACCCATCTTTCCCAGATGGAGTAACCTTAAATGTTTATCATGAGGATAAGGTTATAGCAAATAAGAAAGTAGATATAGAAGTTGATAGAGAAAATATTGCTGAAATTGAAATTAAAGATGTAGAAGTTAAAAAAGGTGAAAGTATTTACTTTGTAGTAGATCCTAATAAAAACAATGCTTATGATGGAGGAATACTATATGCAACAATTACTGATCCTAAATTAGCATCTGAAGATATTGGTGTGGACACAACAAGACAAGATAATAATGCAAATAGTATAGATGATTTTGGCAGTCAAGGGAATAATGGTTGGTACTATCAATCTGGAACAACACCAGAAGATGCAAGATATGTGTCAACATTTAAAGAAACAGTTTATTTAGACAATACTACTCCAAGTTTAGAAATACAAAAAGATTTCATTCATCCTGGTGTAAATAGAGGTGCTATATTAAAATGGGTAGCATATCACAACAGTAATATTGACGTAAAGTTAAATTATACTAAGTTTGAGCAACATGATGGAAATCCTAGTTGGCCAGATGGAGTAAAAATAAGAGTATATCACAACAATGATCTGCTTACAGAAGAAATTGTAGATGTATTTGAAAATGGAGACAATGAATATTCATTCAAATTAAAGGATATGAGTATTAAAGAAGGTGAAGAGCTATACTTCGTAGTGCTTTCAAATGAAAATGGAGCTTGGGATGGAGGAAAGCTAGAAGTTAACATTAAAGATAAGTCTGCTATGCAAAATGAGAACAACACAGCTATTCCAAATGATCACCTAAGAACTAACAATGCATCTACTGTGAAGGATTTTGGTGCACAAGGAAATAATGGATGGTTCTATCAATTTGGAGAAGGAGATAATCCTTTTGATGCAGAAAATATAAGAAAATATGAAAAAGATGAAAAGTATTATAATGATAGAGGCCTTGAAATTAAGAAAGATTTCATACAACCAGGGGATAAGGAATCTGCTATTGTTAAGTGGAAGGTAGCTAAAGATGGAAATGTTAAGATTATAGCTAATTATACTAAATTTATAGATAATGATCCTAATCCTTATTGGGCTGATGGTACTAATGTGACATTATATCATAATAATAAAGCTATTAAGAGTAAAAACTTTGAAGCAAATAGAGTTCGTGATATATTTGAAGATATGTCAATTGATAAACTGAATGTTAAAAAAGGAGATTATATAACATTAGTTGTAAACGGTAAGAAGAATAATGCTTATGATGGTGGATCTTATACAGTAACAATAAAGGATTTAGATAATCCATTAGTTGATACTACAATAAAAGACAATAATAGTGGTAAAAACATTGCATCAAATGCAAAAGATTTTGGAGCACAAGGAAATAATGGGTGGTATTATCTTTGTGGAAATACACCAGATAATTTAAGTGTAATTGATGAATATGATGATTCAGATGAAAAATATTTCTCATCATCTGCACCTGGATTAGAAATAAAGAAAGACTTTATACATCCAAGTTTAGAAAATGGAGCAGCCTTACAATGGATTGCAGCTTTAGATGGAAATATTGATATATTAGGTGAATATATTAAATTTAAACATGAGGATTCTAATGTTAATTATCCAGATGGAACTACAATTAAAGTATATATAAATAATAAGATTATATTAGATAAAAAGGTAACTGTAGATAATATAAAGGATAATGTTATTCCATTACTTATGCAAAATATTAAAGTAAATAAAGGGGATAAGGTAAGCTTTATTGTTACTGCTAATGGGAATACTTCTTTTGATGGTGGTAGAATAAATGTTAATATTCAACCTTCTATCAATAACAGTGGGGATAAGGAAGAAAATAATGATGCTGTAAGAAAAAATATAGCAAGTTTAGAGAAGGATTTTGGTATCCAAGACAATAATGGATGGAGTTTTGGATATGGAACAAATAGCGAAGATTTTGCTAAGGTTATAGGGTACAGTGAAGATGAAGGTAAGTATTATCAACCAGGACTAGATGGATTAGAAATAAAGAAAGATTTTGTACAACCAGCTGTAGATAAGGGAGCTATATACAGATGGATTGTTGGTGAAGATGGAAAAATTGACTTAAAGGGTAAATATACAAAGTTTACTCATGCAGATGAAAATGTAAATTGGCCAGATGGAGTAAAATTAACAGTTTATCACAATAATAAGGTATTACAAGAAAATGTTGTATCTGTAAGTACAGATAAAGAAAATATTAGAAATATAGATGTAAAAGCTTTAGATGTAAAAAAAGGTGATAAAATTTACTTTATAATAACAGCCAATAAAAACAATGCCTGGGATGGAGGAAGATTATCAGTAAATATTTATCCAACATTAAATAATGATAATAGTTCTGAAGATAATGAAGAAGATAATAGCGAGATAAGAAAAAATATAGCAAGTTTAGAGAAGGATTTTGGTATCCAAGATAATAATGGATGGAGTTTTGGATATGGAACAAGTAGTAAAGATTTTGCTAAAGCTATAGAATACATCGAAGATGAAGGTAAGTATTGTCAACCAGGACTAGATGGATTAGAAATTAAGAAGGATTTTGTACAACCAGCTGTAGATATGGGAGCTATATATAGATGGATTGTTGGTGAAAATGGAAAGATTGACTTAGCAGGTAATTATACAAAGTTCAAGCATGCAGATGGAAATCCTAATTGGCCAGATGGAGTAAAATTAACAATTTATCATAATGATAAGATCTTAAAAGAAAAAGCTGTATCTGTAAGTAATGAGAATGATATTGTTGAAGATATAGATATAAAAGCTTTAGATGTTAAAAAAGGTGATAAGATTTACTTCATAATAACAGCTAATGAAAACAATGCTTGGGATGGAGGAAGATTATCAGTAGAAATTTATCCAACATTAAACAACGATAATAGTTCTGAAGAAAATAAAGAAGAAAATCAAGATGAAAATAAAGAAGATAGTAACGTTGATAATGAAGAGGTAAGAGAAAATATAGCAAACTTAAAGAAGGATTTTAGTGTACAAGGAAATAACGGATGGAACTTTGGATTTGGAACTAGCTATGAAGATTTTAAACAAGCTATAAGCTATAATGGAGCAGATGGTAAGTATGAGCAACCAGGACTAGGTGGATTAGAAATTAAGAAAGACTTTGTACAGCCAGCTGAAGCTAAGGGAGCTATATATAGATGGATTGTTGGTGAAAATGGAAAGATTGACTTGGCAGGTAACTATACAAAGTTCAAGCATGCAGATGGAAATCCTAATTGGCCAGATGGAGTAAAATTAACAATTTACCATAATGATAAGATCTTAAAAGAAAAAGCTGTATCTGTAAGCAATGAAAATGATATTGTTGAAGATATAGATATAAAAGCTTTAGATGTTAAAAAAAGTGATAAAATTTACTTCATAATAACAGCTAATGAAAATAATGCTTGGGATGGAGGAAGGTTAGAAGTTTCTATTAAGCCAGTTTAGAAATATGTAAATTAATAATATAAAAGGAGCTGCCTTAAAATGATTTAATTCATTTTAAGGCAGCTCTAATTTTATTAAAATATAACTTGTAATAACACTACATATTAACATTTCCAGTAGATCCTCTAAATATAATTGAAGTTTTTACATGCATTGTTCTAAAAGGAATTAGAGGATTTTCTATTCTTGAAAGCAAAAGGTTTGCTGCAAATTTTCCCATTTCATAGCTTGGGATATTAACTGTAGTAAGTTTCGGCTCAATTATCTTTGATTCCGCTGAATCATCGAATCCACATACTAATATGTCATCTGGGACAGATAAGCTAAGTTCTTTTAATACTTTTATTAAATATATAGCAATAAAATCATTAGCGCATATAAAGGCTTGTGGTAAATGTGACATTAAAGATAATTTATCTTTAAGTAGTTTGGATGAGGTAAGAAAGCTTTTATCATTTTCAAGAATTGATTTCTGAAAATCTATATCAATTCCAGAATCAGATAATGCAGCTGAATATCCCTTCCAACGTTCATTAAAACTTGCACAGTGATTAATATCACCGATGAATCCAATATCTGTTATATCATTTTTTAACAGGGTTTTAGTTAGCTTATAAACACTATGATAATTTTCCATTAAAAGAATATCAGCATTAAGTTCTGAATCATCATTATTTACTGATGAATCAATAAATAATGTCGGTAGATTTAAATTGCAAATTAATTTATTGTATTCATGGTTAAACATTTCTATACAAATTATACCATCAACTGATTCTGGATTAAAATTAATAGGCAAACTTAAGGAATCTACATCAGTATCTCTAATCAGATGCATAGATAGTCTAAAGCCTAAATTACTTATTGTTTTCTCGAAACCTGATAAAAGATTAGCACCAAAGTGAGAACTGTTTGGCATGTTGCATGTAAATAGTGCAATTTCCTTATTACCTATAGGGATTTTATTTTCTATAGGAATTTCACTATTTATTAAGGGGTTAAGGTGAGAAAATTGTTTATATCCCATTTCAATTGCTTTTTGAATAACTTTTGTTTTAGTACTTTCAGAAATTGTTCCAGTATTATTAAGTGCTTTTGATACAGTATTTCGAGACAGGTTTAGCATATCTGCTATATCTTGAACTGTAACCTTTTTATTTTGCATTATAAAATACTCCTTTACATTTATTAATAAAACTTTTTTATTAATGTTAATTTAATACTACCATTTTACTATACCAAATTAAAAGAGAAAAGGAAAGAAAAATAGTGTTACAAATGTAAAATAAATTTTGCGCAAAGGTTAAAAATTAAGTTGATAAATGTAACTACATATATTGACAATGTAAAATAAAAATGATAATATTAGATTATAACATTAGAAAATGTTTACAGAAAGAGCGAAAATGTAAAGAAATAAACTGTTTATGTTACAAATGTAAATATGGATATAGAAGGGATGGGATTAAATTGAGAGAGGTAGAAAACCTTTTACCTAGTACAAAGAAAAATTCAAAAAATATTTTAAAAAAAGAACCTTCAAATATTTTAGGGGGAATAAAGGATAAGTTAAATAATAATTTTAAGTATATGAAAAAAAATTATGAATTATATCTTTTTTTCATGCTACCACCTCTGATTTTATTAATTGTGTTTAAGTATGTTCCAATTGGTGGGATATTAATGGCATTTGAGGATTACAATCCTATTGCTGGACTTCTTAATAGTGAGTGGGTAGGTTTAAAACATTTCCAAAGATTTTTAAACTCGCCAGATTTTATGCAGTTACTTATGAATACATTAAAGTTAAGCGTATATGGCTTATTATGGGGATTCCCAATGCCAATTATATTAGCTTTATTATTATCAAGAGTAAAGAGCGAAGGATTAAGAAAAAAGATACAACTAATTTTATATGCTCCAAATTTTATTTCAGTAATAGTAATTTCGGGGATGATAATATTATTCTTATCTCCTGTAGGACCTATTAATAACTTTTTAGGAACTGCAATTAATTTCATGACTAAGCCTGAAGCATTTCGTACTATATATATAGCTAGTGGAATATGGCAAGGAGCAGGATGGGCTTCTATTATTTATACAGCAGCACTTTCTAATTCAAGTAAAGAGTTAACAGAAGCAGCAATTATAGATGGAGCAAATGTTTTTCAACAAATTATATATGTTGACTTACCAGCAATAAAGCCAATAATGGTTATACAATTTATATTATCAGCAGGTAATATCATGAGTATAGGTTTCGAAAAAGCGTTAGCATTACAGACAAGTTTGAATTTGCCAACATCAGAAATTTTATCAACATATGTTTATAAAGTGGGTCTTCAATTAGGGGACTATAGTTTTTCTACTGCAGTAGGACTGTTTAATGCAATAATAAATTTAATTCTATTAATTATTGTGAATACAACTGTTAATAGATTGAATAAGGACGAAGAAGAAGCACAAGGCTTGTAGGAGGTGGATAAAATGATGAAAAAAGAAAAAAGTAGGCTTACAAAATCTGATAAATTTATTATGGGTAGTGGGTACTTTATATTAGCAGTATTTGTGCTTTTAATTATTATACCACTTGCGTATGTACTTATTGCATCTTTCATGGATCCAGTTGAATTAAGTAATAATGGAATAACTCTTGACTTTAGCAAATGGTCTTTAGAGGGATATAGAAGAGTTTTTGAAGATGATATGATTTTAAGAGGGTTCCTTAACTCTATGTTCTATTCAATTACTTTTGCCCTTATTTCAGTTGCAGTTACACTTTTAGCAGCATATCCATTATCAAAAAAAGATTTTGTGGGGAAAAAGTTCTTTAATGCATTATTTATTATAACTATGTTTATAGGTGGAGGTTTAATGCCAACCTATCTTTTAATGGATAAATTAAAGCTTATTAATACAGTGTGGGCAATACTACTTCCAGGGGCAATTAATGTATGGAATATAATGCTTGCTAAAACATATTTCAGAAGTTTACCTAAAGAATTAAGAGAGGCTTCAGCTATAGATGGTGCAAGTGAAATAAAACATTTCTTCAAGATTGTTTTACCAGTTTGTAAACCGATAATTGCAGTATTGCTTCTATATCAATTTGTAGGACAATGGAATAGTTATTTTGATGCTATGATTTATTTAGATGATGCAAGCTTACAACCATTACAACTTGTAATAAGATCAATATTAATTCAAAATACTCCAGCAACTGGAATGATTGCTGATATTCAAAGTACAGCAGCAATGGCTAAGATTGCAGAGTTATTAAAATATTCAACTATAGTAATTTCAAGTTTACCATTATTAATTATGTATCCATTCTTCCAAAAATACTTTGATAAAGGTATCTTAGGCGGATCATTAAAAGGCTAAAAATAAATATAAAGGAGATTAAATATAATGAAAAAATCTATGATTAAAAAAATATTATGTGTCTCATTAGCAACTATAACAACATTATCAATGGTAGCATGTGGCTCTAAGGGCGGAAAGGAGACAAAAGTATATACAGATGTTTCATTTCCATTAGAAGAAACTGCAACTTTAAAAATGTTAACACATGCGCCTGCTATTTCAGAGCAAGATCCAAGTAAAAGACTTATATTCCAAAGGCTAGAAGAAGAAACAAATGTGAATATAGATTGGACATGTTATGTGGATGATCAATTTGCAGATAAAAGAAATTTAGCATTATCTAAGAAAGATACTCTTCCAGATGTTGTTTTTGACTCATACATGAGTACTTATGATTTACTTCGTTACTCAAAGCAAGGAGTTATTATTTCAGTAGAAGATTTAATTAAAGATTATATGCCAAACCTTTCAAAAGTATTAGATGAAAATCCAGAGTATAGAAAAATGATTACAGCTCCAGATGGACATATTTATTCTTTCCCTTGGATAGAAGAATTAGGAACAGGTAAAGAAGCAATTCAATCAGTAGGAAATATTCCATATATAAATAAAAAATGGATTGATGAATTAGGACTTCAAGTACCAACAACTACAGACGAATTAGTTTCAGTATTAAAGGCTTTTAAAGAAAAGAAGCCTGATTCAATTCCAATGTCATTTATTATGAATAATGGAGACCAAGATCCCGGAATCTTACTTGGAGCATTTGGAGAAGGGGATAACGCAGATCATTATCTTGTAACAAATGACAAAAAAGTTATTTATTCAACAGTTCAAGAAGGATATAAAGAAGGAATTAAATGGCTTAATAGCCTTCAAACACAAGGATTATTAGATCTAGAAGCATTTACTCAAGATTGGTCTACTTATGTATCTAAAGGTAAGAATGGAAAATTTGGTATGTTCTTTACTTGGGATGCAGCAAACGTAGTAGAAAATGCAAGTGATTATATTGCTCTTCCAGCATTAGCAGGACCTAATGGAAATGTTAATATTCCAAGATCTAATGGATTTGGTGTTGATGTTGGTAGATGTGTTATAACATCAGCAAACAAAAACTTAGAATTAACAGCAAAATGGATAGATAGATTATATGATCCAGTTCAATCAGTTCAAGACAACTGGGGAACTTATGGTGATGAAAATAATCAAAATGTATTTGAATTAAAAGAAGATGGTAGCTTAAAACACTTAGAATTAAATGGAGCATCTCCTTGGGAAGTTCGTGCAAATCAATTCGTTGCTGGTCCTTTAGCTATCCTTGATGAGTATTATGGAAAATATACAACTATGCCGGATGATGCAAAAGCAAGATTAGATATACTTCATGGAACATATGTAGAAAATATGAAAGCAGAATATAATTATCCATTAGTATTTATGACTTCTGAAGATACTGAACAACTTACTCAATATGAAACTGCTGTAAGATCATTCACAGAACGTAAAAAAGCAGAGTGGATATTAAATGGTGGTATTGATGCAGAGTGGGATGCATATCTTGAAGAAATAGAATCATTAGGATTATCAAAAATGTTAGAAATTAAACAAAAATATTTAGATGAGTATTTTAAATAAAATAATAAATTAATGCATAAGAGACTATAGGTCTCTTATGTATTATATTAGAGAAAAAGGAAGGGTTTAAATAAATGAGGGAAAGAAATGCAGCAATTTTAGAAAAAGCAAAATTATATGAAAATGAATTTATCAAAAGTATTAGCAAAGATGAAAAACCATCATTTCATTTATGTGCGCCTATAGGGTGGATTAATGATCCAAATGGATTTTCTACTTTTAATGATGAATATCATTTATTTTATCAATATTATCCATATGATACAATATGGGGACCTATGCATTGGGGACATAGTAAAACAAAGGATTTTATAAAATGGGAACAACTACCGGTAGCTCTTGCTCCTGATGAAGATTATGATATGGAAGGATGCTTTTCAGGTAGTGCTATAGAAGATGATGGTAAACATATAATTATGTATACTGGGGTTTTAGATAAAACTAATGAAGAGGGAAAGCGTATATTAAGACAAACTCAATGTATTGCAATTGGAGACGGAATAAATTATGAAAAATTAGATTGCAATCCAGTTATAACAAATGAAATGTTACCAGAAGGAAGTAGTTTAGAAGATTTTAGAGATCCTAAGATATGGAAAGATGGGAATGAATTTTATACTGTAGTTGCAAGTAGGAGTAAAGATGGTAGTGGACAAATTCTTATGTATAAATCAAGGGATTTAAGAAATTGGGAATATGTTACTATTGTTGATAAGAGTGAAAATAAGATAGGACGTATGTGGGAATGTCCAGATTTCTTTAAATTAGATGAAAATTATATTCTTGTAATTTCACCACAAGAGGTTAAGGCTGATAAAAATGGTTTCCATAATGGAAATAATACAGCATATATAATTGGGAAATATGATAAAAATAATAATAACTTTACTAGAGAAAAGTATAGTGTTATAGATTATGGATTAGATTTTTATGCACCTCAAACTTTTGAAGCAAAAGATGGAAGACGTATAATGGTAGGATGGATGCATTCTTGGGAGAATAGAATTGTACCACATGATTTTAAATGGTGTGGAATGATGACTATACCTAGAGAGCTTACAATTAAAGGTGGTTTTTTAATTCAAAATCCAATTAGAGAAATTGAAAATTATTATAAGAATACTGTTGAATATAATGATTTATCAATTGAAAAAGAAATATCTTTAGAGGGAATTAATGGTAGGGCAATAGATATTACATTAGATATTGATGCAAGTAAATCTGAAGAATTCCAAATTAAAGTAGCAAAAAATGAAGAATATGAAACATTAATAAGCTATAACCCAAGAAAGAGTATAGTTACATTTGATAGAAGTTACTCTGGAAAATATGGGGATACACTTCATAGAAGAGATATTAGTGTAAAAGAAAATGATGGTAAAATAAAATTAAGATTAATTATAGATAAGTATTCTGTAGAGATTTTTATTAATGATGGAGAACATGTAATGACATCTACATTCTATACACCTTTAAGTGCCACAGATATTACTTTTTCATCACAAGGATTAACTTTAGCTAATATAAAAAAACATGATATTATTGTGTAAAAAATAAATTGTTCTTACAATTATATACTATGTAATAATTAAGATAAATAAGCTTATAGGAAATGAGGATGTATGGTATGAAAAGAGTTATTTGTACAGGAGAAGCGTTAATAGATTTTGTATCTATAGATTTAGGAAGTTCATTAAAAGAAACAAATGGATTTGTGAAAAAGGCAGGTGGAGCTCCTGCAAATGTTGCTGCAGCTATATCAAAACTAGGTGCAGAAGCATATTTCTTTGGAACAGTTGGTAACGATGCCTTTGGTAGCTTTTTAGAAGATACTTTTAAAAATAATAATATAATGACTGATTTTATGTATAAGCTAGAAAATCATAATACAACTTTTGCATTCGTATCATTAATGGAGGATGGTGAAAGGGATTTTGAATTCGTTAGAGATGCCGATTCTTTTCTATCATATAATATGATTAAAGATGATTTGGATAAATTTGATTTATTTCACTTTGGAAGTGCCACTGCTTTCCTAGATGGGGAATTAAAAGGCACCTATTATAAGTTAAAGGAATATGCATTGAAAAATAACAAGATAATATCATTTGATGCTAATTATAGAGATAATTTATTTAATGATAAAAAGGATGAATTTATTAAATGTTGTATTGATTTTATTAAAGATAGCTATATAGTTAAATTGAGTGACGAAGAAGCCTTGTTAATTAGTGGTAAAAATACTATTAAAGAAGCATCAGATTTTATTTTAAATTTAGGATGTAAGAATTTGATAGTTACATTAGGTAAAGAGGGTGCAATGTTAACAACATTTGAAAAACAAGTGCTAGTACCAACTAAAAAAATGAAAATGAAGGATTCCACAGGTGCTGGGGATGCATTTATGGGAGCAGTACTTGCACAAGTATTAAATTCACCAGAAAAGGATATGGAAGAAATAATTAGATGTGCTAATATAGTTGGTGGAATAACTACTACAAAGGTTGGCGCTTTAGAATCTATACCAACATGGGATGAAGTTGAGAACTATTTGAAAGATATTAATAAATTTGAATAAATATTAATATTGATAAATTTGAATAATATTCTTATATACATAGGGGAAAATATATATTTTCCTCTTTTTTCTGTGCTCAGAGTAGGTTCGTACTAGTGGGTGAAAGTCTGATTTGTGGCTCAGAAAACTTATAGCTATATTTTTAATAAAAAACTCCTTTTAAAGATAAAAAGAAATCTGGCAACTGCCTTTGATTATCAGAAGGAGGACATTCATAATAAATAATGTAAATGAACTTTAAATAAATATAGAAGTAGAAATATAAAGTTAGAATTATTTACAAATAATTGTATGAAAAAAGTTAATATTGTTATATTATAATTATAGTGGTTACATACAAATTTAACCATTAATTATCTGAAAGGATGTGATGTTTTATGATGGATTTAGTAAGAATCAATAAAAACTATATTGTTGTTAATGGGAAGGTGACTACAGTATAGCAATAAATATCCTTCCCAATATGTTTAATTTCGGGAGGAAAAATGAATAATAAAAACTTACTAGAATTAGGATTAAATGAAGGATACATTAAGGAAGCAAGTAGTTACAATGAAAGCTTTTATTTAGGAAGAGTATCAGTACAATATAAGGATATTTATAGGATTGTTACTGAAGAGGGAGAAGTGCTTGCAAGGGTATCTGGTAAATTATCATATTCTTCAAATAGTACTTTTGATTATCCTGTAGTGGGTGATTGGGTATTATTAGACAGAACGGATAATAAGAATGGTGATGCTATAATTCATAAAGTGTTAACTAGAAAAAGTTGTTTTTCAAGAAAGATAGCTGGCAATAGATATGATGTGCAAATTGTTGCAGCAAATATTGATTATATATTTATCTGCATGGCATTAAATAATGATTTTAATATTAATAGACTTGAAAGATATATAGCTGTGGCTTGGGATAGCATGGCAATACCAGTTATAGTATTAACTAAGTCGGATTTATATGAAGATATAGATGAAAGACTAAGAGAAGTTAAAGAAGTTGCTATAGGAATAGATATACTAGTAACTTCAAGTTTAAATGGAAATGGATATGAAAAAGTTAAGGAATATATTAAATCTGGAACAACAATAGCCTTTATTGGTTCGTCTGGAGTAGGTAAATCTACACTAATTAATAAGCTATTGAATGAAGAGGTTTTAAAAACTAACTCAATTAGTGAAAATGATAAAGGAAGACATACAACCACCCATAGAGAGTTATTTTTATTGGAGGATGGTGGAGTAATAATTGATACTCCTGGAATGAGGGAGCTTGGATTAATTTCTGCTGATGTTGATAAATCCTTTAGTAATATTGAAGAGTTAGAAAAGCAATGTAAGTTTTCAGATTGTACTCATAAGAATGAACCTAAATGTGCAATAAGAGAAGCCGTTGAAAATGGTGAATTAGAAATAGATAGATTAGAAAGATATAAAAAGCTTAAAAGAGAAGAAGCCTATAATTTATCAAAAGCTAAGAGCCAAGAAAGACATAGGATTAAAAGTTCTATGAAGGGGAAGAGATAAAATGAGTATATATTTAAAAGATATTGATAAGAGTAATTTAGTGGAATGTACCCTATTAACTACTAATAAAGATGGTAAGCACTATGTTTTTGAAGAATTCGTTGCTTCAAATGCTTTTTCCATTGCACAATCAAAGGTTCAAAATGGTTGGATTGTGAAAGCAATATATGATGATGATTTAATGATTGGCTTTACAATGTATGGATATTGCTATGAATATTCCTTTTATGAAATATGTAGGTTTATGATAGATCATAGATATCAAGGAAAAGGATATGGAAAACTTGCCTTAGGTAAAATAATTGAGGAAATGAAGAAACTTGAGGATTGTAAGGATATATATATTTCCTTTAATCCAAAGAACAATATAGCAAGAAAGCTTTATGAAAGTTTTGGATTTAAGGATACAGGAAAAGTTCTAGAAGATGAACTATTATTCAAATTAGAATAGTAAAAAAGAGCTGTGGCAAACAGCTCTTTTCTTATATTAAATAAAATAATCTTAATAAAAATAACATTAGGACATAAAGTTATAACAAATAGTCATGTTAATAAAATCTATCACAAATTATAATATTCTTAAGTATTAAAGGTATAAAAATATATTTATGATGGAGGATAATATGGGAATTAGATTTAATAAAGAAAATAAACTATTTAATATTGAATCAAAAAATACAAGCTATGTATTAAGAGTTTTAGAAACTGGACATATAGTTCATTTATATTGGGGAAGAAAAATTAATTCAAATAAAATAGATTATATAATTAAAAAAAGACAGTGTGGAAGTTTTTTAGCTGACTTAGATAATATAGATAATTTACATTTAGAAGCAATACCACAGGAGTACCCAAGCTATGGGAATGCAGATTTACGCTCACCAGCAGTTCAAATAAAGTTGTCAAATGGAACAACTGTAACAGATTTTAGATATGATAGTCATAAAATATTTAAAGGGAAGAAAAAACTTAATGGACTACCAGCAACCTATGTAGAAAATGATAATGAAGCAGAAACTCTAGAAATAACCTTAAAGGATGAGCTGGCAAGGCTTAGAGTAATATTATCCTATACTATTTTTGAAGAATATAATGCAATAGCAAGATCTTGTAAAATAATAAATGATAGCGATGAAGAAGTTGATATATTAAGAGTTTTAAGTGCTAATGTTGACTTTAATAACAGTGAATTTGATTTTATACATTTATCAGGAGCATGGGCAAGAGAGCGGCATATAATAAGAACCCCATTAAGGTCTGGAGGACAATGTGTAGAAAGTAGAAGAGGGGCAAGCAGCCATGCTCAAAATCCATTTATGGCATTAGTTAGCCACAATGCTAATGAAGATTATGGAGATGTTTATGGATTCAATTTAATTTATAGTGGAAACTTTTTAGCAAATGTTGAAGTTGATATGCATAATAATTCAAGAGCACAAATTGGTATAAATCCCTTTGATTTTACTTGGAATTTGGAAGCAAGAGAAGAGTTTCAAACCCCTGAAGCCGTATTAGTATATTCACCTAATGGACTAACTGGAATGTCTCATATATATCATGATTTATATAGAGAAAGATTATCTAGAGGAATATATAAAGATAAGGAAAGACCAATACTTATAAATAATTGGGAAGCAACATATTTTGATTTTAATAATGAAAAAATTAAAGAGCTAGCAAATGAGTCCAGTAAACTTGGAATAGAATTATTTGTATTAGATGATGGATGGTTTGGAAAAAGAAATAGTGATGAGTCTTCACTTGGAGATTGGTTTGTTAACGAAGAGAAAATAAAAGGTGGATTAAATTTATTAGCATCAGAAATAAATGAAATGGGAATGAGGTTTGGTTTATGGTTTGAGCCAGAAATGATTTCACCTAATAGTAAATTGTATGAGGAACATCCAGATTGGTGTATTCATATAGAAGGAAGAACACGCTCACAAGCAAGAAATCAGCTTATATTAGATTTGTCTAGAAAAGAGGTTTGTGATGCAGTAATAAAAATGCTTACAAATATATTAAAATCAGCACCAATATCTTATGTTAAATGGGATATGAATAGAAATATGAGTGAAATAGGATCTCCTGCATGGCCAGCTAAAAAGCAAAAAGAAGTTGTGCATAGATATATGTTAGGATTATATAGAATATTAGAAAATATAACTTCAGATTTTCCTAATATTTTATATGAAAGCTGCTCTGGTGGAGGTGGAAGATTTGATGGCGGAATGTTGTATTATATGCCACAAGCTTGGACAAGTGATGATACTGATGCTATTGAAAGATTAAAGATTCAAGAAGGCACATCATTAGTTTATCCACCTAGTTCTATGGGAAGTCATGTTTCAGCAGTTCCAAACCATCAGGTGGGAAGAATAACTCCACTTAATACAAGAGGGGTAGTAGCTATGGCTGGTAGCTTTGGTTACGAATTAGATATAACAAAAATGAGTAATGAAGAAAAAGAAGAAGTGAAAGCTCAAGTTGAGTTTTATAAAAATATAAGAGCTATTGTTCAATATGGAGATTTATATAGGCTAAAGAGTTCATCTAATAGTAATGAAGTAGCATGGATGAATTTATCCAAAGATAAAAATAAAGTTGTAGTTAGTTATGTAAAAAAGTATGGAGAAGCAAATGTACTTCCAAGGAGATTAAAGCTTAAAGCACTAGAGGAAAATTCATTATATAAACTTAATGAAACTGGAGAAGTATTTGGCGGAGATGAACTTATGTATATAGGACTTGAAATTGGAGAATTATTTAATGATTACCAAGCTAAAATTTGGACATTAAGTAAAATAAGCTAAATATAAAAGAAATTTAAAAAGAGAGAAAATCAGATAAAGTGAGTTTCTCTCTTTTATATAATAAATATTTAATTATGTTCTTAATAAAAGCTTATTTGCAGAAATACCTTTATTTAATCTATACTCTTTTGGACTAACTCCTTTTACCTTTTTAAAGGCTTTTGAAAAGGCTAGTGGATCATTATATCCACAGGAAAAAGCAATATTACCAATGGGTAAATCTGTATTATATAAAAGTTCTGAAGCTTTAGTTATTCTAAACTCCATTAAAAACTTTTGGGGAGACATATTTAAATGTTTTTGAAAAATAGATGTTAAATAACTTCTATTTAAGCATACATAGTCAGCAAGATCAGTTACCTTAATTTGTGAATGATAATTGTTTTGAATAAACTCTACTGCATTATTTATATATGTATTATAAGAATGATTTTTATCATTAAGCAATATACTTTTATTATCTTCTGCTAATTTGGAAAAAAACAGATATAAAAGCCCTTCTATTTTAAAAGAATCAGCAGGGGTACTTCTATGGTGCTTTAGCATTTCCATAACATATTCTTTAAGTTCATCATTTTCACTAGATTTAAAAATTACATTGTTTTTATCTAGACCTACTGATTTTAAGTAAGCTTCAACCTTGTTACCATCAATTCCTATCCATAAATAAGTCCAAGGGTTTTCCTGATCAGCTTGGTAAAAAGTAACGATATTAGGGCTTATTAAAAAACCTTCATTTTTATTAACTGTAAATTTATTATTATCCACATAATAATAACCTTTTCCTTCTAGTACATAATGTAATAAATAATTAGGTCTAACAGCAGGACCAAAGGAATGTAAAGGCACACACTTTTCTAAGCCACAATAGCAAAGATACATATCATTAAAGTCTCTAATACTATTTTCTAAAAAGTAAGCTTCTAATATAAAAATCACCTCAATCTAACATAAGAACATATTAATTACTATTTTAAATGACTATCTTATACAATTCAATATAGATAAGAATATATATAAGATATTATTAGTTAAGTGTAAATAATAATATATTTTTCTTAAAGGAAAATAACTAAAATTCCTTGAAGTACTCCAATAATAGCACCTAATATAAGACCTAAAATTTCAATATGCTTAAGCTCTTTTTTGGCAACCTTGATTATGATATCCTCTAATTTTTCTAAGTCCAATTGATTAATTTTTTCTTCAATGATTTCTTGAATATTAACATTTTCTTTAGCTTTACTTAATAAATCAATGCTAATTTCATTAATTGCATCAGGAACTTCTTTATTTAAAATTTCATCTATATAAGGTGTAGCCATCATTCTAAATGGCATAGGAATAATATTAAGCTTTTCATTTATTATACTTTTCACTTTATTTGTTATATGTGAATTAAAGCTTTCTCCATTAGAGTTAGTATTCAATGCTTGATTTAATATATCATCTATTGAAAGTAATTCATTAGAAATAACTTCACCAATATTAGAAGCAATTTCATTTTTCCTTTTAGGAATTAAGCCTAATATTTCAATATTTAAGATAGGAATCTTAATAGGGTTAATAGGCCTAAACATAAGTTTTATAGCTAATATATTAGTTATCCATCCAATAAGACCACCAACAATTGTTAATATTAATATAGTTATAAAATTATTCATAAGTACCTCCGTATATCTTAAGTTTAATGATTATGTATATAAAATACATAGAATATTTTATAACCAAAAAAGAAATATTTCAATATAAAATTTGACCGATTGGTATAAAGTTTTATAATATAACTTCTATTTTAGAGCTTTATAGAAACGCTCTACTTGATAATTATTATTATTTTCCAAAAGGTCATATTATTTACATTATTATGGAATATAATTCCATAATAATGTATAATTAAAACATAGATTAATACGCAATTGTATTATTATTAATTAAAAGTTAATAAAAAAGTTTATCAATTTTTATATATTTTTGTAAAATTTAATTGATATCAAAAAATTAAATATATAGGTTTATGATATATAGGAGGTTATATGAAAAGTTTAAAATTAAAAATAGGGTTGTTATTAAGTTTTATTATAATTGGAGTTATTTTATTTATTAATTTTTATAAACCTTATGATAAAGAAAAAGAACTTTATAAGGTTTTAAAGGGAAAGAACTTTACTTACTATAGTTATACTAAAGATAATATAAAGAAAATTAAAGATTTAAATAAATATATTAATTCAATATATGATGACTTTGAAAAAAATATGGGTGTAGATATAGATAGTAAAATAGATGTTATGATTTATAAAACATCTAGTGACTTAACATCAGCTATAGATTTTGGATCATATAAAAGCTTAGAACCTTTAGGTGCAGCAAATGGAGTAGGAATATATATAGTAGAAATTCAGAATGGTTCTGATATCAAGGAGACATTTAGGCATGAATTAATTCACAAGTTAACATCTGCTAGAAATGTTTCTATGGATAATGCAGCTTATGAATGGTTATCTGAGGGAATAGCATATTATAATACATATTTTGATAATAATATATATTATAGAACTAATAATGCTTTAAGAGTGGCAGCATTAACAAATAATCTTCCAGACTTAAGTAAAATATTAAAGAATTCAAGTTCTGTAACTGATGAATGGGGATATCAAGCATATAGAGCTATAGTTGATTTCGTTATTAGTAAGTATGGGAATGATAAATTATTAGAAATAATAGATAATGTTGGAGTAAAAAATATAAATGAAATTTTAAATTTGTCAGAAGAAGAATTTATTGAAGAGTGGAAAAATTTCATGATTGAAAATTATTAATTTTTATGGGAGATATCATATTTATATCTCCTGGGATTATATTATAAATATATATTTTTATATAATTATTAAACTATTACGAATTAAAAGTGGATAAGTTTATTTATAATTTTTATACTATATATTACCAACATTGGTTTAAAATAGAAACTATAAAAAAGAGAGCTACAACAGCAGCTCTCTAAAATTTTATAATTCTTTCATTCTTTAATTATTTAATTATTAATTTTGAATGAGCTCTTAAGTGAAACTATTCTGTTAAATACAAGCTTATCATCAGTAGTGTATTTAGGATCTACATTGAAGAAACCATTTCGTACCAATTGAAATTTATCTTGTGGTTTAGCTATATTAGCAGTAGTATTTTCAATATATCCCTCTAAAACTTCTAATGAGTTAGGATTTATTTGTTCTAAGAAATGCTTACCTTCATTTTCAGGAGCATCATCTAATATTAATGGTTCATAAAGTCTAAATTCAGCAGGCTTTGCAGTTTTTGCATCTACCCAGTGGATAGTTCCTTTAACTTTTCTTCCAGTAAATCCAGAGCCACTCTTAGTTTCAGGATCATAAGTACAATGTAACTCTATAACATTACCATTTTCATCTTTTATTACATCGTTACACTTAATGAAGTAAGCACCAATTAATCTTACTTCATTACCTGGAAATAGTCTAAAGTACTTTTTAACGGGTACTTCCATAAAGTCTTCTTGCTCTACATAGATTTCTCTTGAGAATGGAACTTCTCTTGTACCAGCTGCTTCATTTTTTGCATTGTTTGGAACTGGTAGCATTTCACTTTGACATTCTGGATAGTTAGTTATAACAACCTTCAATGGTCTTAAGATTGCCATAGCAGCATTAGCCTTAGGTTGTAAATCTTCTCTTATAAAATACTCAAGCATTTGAGAATCTACAAGAGAATTTGCTTTAGAAACTCCAATTGCCGTGCAGAAGTTTCTAATGGCTTCAGGAGTATAGCCCTTCCTTCTTAAACCAGACACTGTAGGCATTCTTGGATCATCCCAACCATCAACTATATTTTCGTCTACTAGTTGTTTAAGCTTTCTTTTACTCATAACAGTATTAGTCATGTTAAGTCTAGCAAACTCTATTTGTCTTGGAGTGCTTTCCATTTCACATTCTCTTACAAACCAATCATAAAGAGGTCTATGATCTTCAAATTCCAAAGTACAAATTGAGTGAGTTATTCCTTCTATTGCATCTTCAAGTGGATGAGCAAAATCATACATAGGATATATGCACCAATTATCACCAGTGTTGTGATGAACAGCATGTGCGATTCTATATATAATAGGATCTCTCATATTTATGTTAGGAGAAGTCATATCTATTTTAGCTCTTAATACTTTTTCTCCATCCTTAAATTCACCTTTTTTCATTCTTTCTAATAAATCAAGATTTTCTTCAACTGATCTATTTCTATAAGGACTTTCTTTGCCAGGTTCAGTTAAAGTTCCTCTATATTGTCTTATTTCTTCTGGTGTTAAATCACAAACATAAGCTAATCCTTTTTTTATTAGAAGTTTTGCCTTATCATACATTATATCAAAGTAGTTTGAAGCAAAATAAATATTATCCCAATTACCACCAAGCCACTTAACATCTTCTTTAATAGAGTCAACATATTCGGTATCTTCTTTAGTTGGATTCGTATCATCAAATCTTAAATTGAATTTTCCATTAAATTCTTTTGCAAGACCTGAATTTAAAACTATTGACTTAGCATGACCAATATGTAAATATCCATTTGGTTCAGGTGGAAAACGAGTTATAATCTCATTATGTTTTTTACTTTCTAAGTCTTCAATTATTATATTTCTTATAAAGTTAGATGAGTTAATTTCATTTGACATATGCATACCTCTCCTGTACAAATTTATCTTTTTATTACCTTATATATTAGTTATATACTATTTTTTACTTTTAAATCATATTTTTATATATTTATGACTAGTCTTAAATCGCAAAGCAATTTCCTGGTGCACAGTTAACAGTTTTTTGAATAAAGTAACAGGTAGTAGGTAACAGGTTATAAATTTAAATTTAGTAGTGAAAACGAAAATTAAAGATTTTTTACTCTGTAAAATTAAATTCTCTCGTCCTTGTTACTTGTTCCATTCCACCGATTATAATCAGAAACTGTGAACTGAAATAAATAGTATCTTAGTTTTACTTTTAATTTTAAACTAAGGGAGAGAAAAAATAAAGAGAAAGTATGGTAAAATAGAGTTTTTTATGTAAAAGGCTGATTTTTTATAAATATATGGATAAATATTACAGTATGGTATATAATTAGAATTAATAAAATTTAATGAAAAATAATACTAGAAGGTAGGGGGAGAAATGAAGGGAAAATTTAAAAGTTTTTTTGGGGCTGCAGGATATTTATTATTAGCGTTTTTGATTCAAGTAATAGTTTCAGTAGTGGTAGGAGGTACTATAGGAGTTATTTACACAATTAATAATATAAATGAAATCACCGCAAATGGTCCTAATATAGAAGACATGACTAATAGTATCCTAGGTTTAACAAACTATATACTTTTTGCTTCATCTATAATAACAGTACTTACATTTTTACTGATTTATAAAGTAAGAAAGAAAAGTACTAAAAAAGAACTACAAATAGTTAAAACAAAAAATATAAATCTTATTATTGCAGGAGTTCTTGGAGTATGTGTATGGCTATTTAATTCTGGAGTATTAAGTTTAATAGAAGAAGCAGGATTGCTTACAAAATATTTCGATGTCATGAATCAAATACTTTCACCACTAGCGGAAGGAAGTATAATTATTTCAATAATAACAGTAGGAATAGTTGCTCCATTTGCAGAAGAGTTCTTATTTAGAGGTGTAATATATAAAACGTTAAATAAAAATATATCTATCACTTGGACAATAATCATACAAGCGGTATTATTCGGTTTATTTCATGGAAACTTAATTCAAGGCTCTTATGCAACATTGTTAGGATTGATTTTTGGATATGTGACATATAAAACAAAATCATTATGGCCAGCAATAATAATGCATATGGTTAATAATACTATAGCAACGATACTACCTATGTTTTTATCGGAATCTATTATGGTAACAGGTACTTTTATAGGTTTTATGATATTTGGAATCATAGGAATTGTAATATCACTTTTATTAATTAAGAAAAAAAATAATGATGATGAAAGTGAAGAGTTTAGCTTTATTAACTATAATAATTAAAAATTAATATTTAGGAACTGTATAATGCTTTATTAAAATAAGTAATTATACAGTTCCTATTCTTTTAGAAAGATTATTGTCTAATGTTTTTAGTTATTTAATATTGAAAAATAATAATAAATGATATAAAATAATAATAAACAATAACAAACAATAAAGAGGCGGTGATTCAATTGTTTATGGAAGAAAGATTAGAAGATATATTAGAAATGATTAAAAAAGATGGTAAGGTAAGGGTAAAAGAACTAAGTGAAAAATTTAAGGTTTCTGAAGATATGATTCGTAAGGATCTAAGCAAGTTAGAAAAAGAAGGCAACATAAAAAGAACATATGGGGGAGCAATTCTAGAGAGAAAAATAATTCATAATGATAATACTACTTCAAGGATTATAAGTAATATTGAAGAAAAAGAAAAAATAGCAAAATTAGTTATGGATGAAATACAAGAAAATGATGTTATATTTATGGATATTTCAAGCACTAACTATACTATTGCAACTATGATGACTGGATTTAAAAAAAATATAACATTGATAACAAATATGAATAGAATAGCTATGGAATTTGATTCAATGCCAAATATTGATATAATACAGTTAGGTGGAATTTATAATAAAAAAATAGGCGGAACTATGGGGGCTTTTACTGTAGAAGAAATTAAAAAATTTAAAATAGATAAAGCTTTTATTGGTGTAGGTGGAATTAATATAGAAGATAATTTTGTTAGTAATTTTAATTTAGATGAAGTAAGTACAAAGGAAGCAATTATAAAGATGAGTAAGAAGAAGTATCTAATTACTATTAATGAAAAATTTTATAGTGATGGATCATATAAATTCTGTGAATTGGATGACATTGATTATATAATTACAGATAAAAGACCAGAAGAAGATATAATTGACGGCTTAGCAAAGCATAATGTAAAAGTGATATATTAAAATAGGAGTGATAAATCAGATGATAAAATTTATAGCATCAGATATGGATGGAACTTTATTAAACGAAAAAAATGAAATAAATAAGGAATTTTTTGATATTTTTCATAAGCTTATTGAGAAAGATATAATATTTGCAGCTGCAAGTGGAAGACAGTATTACAATTTACTTAAGAGATTTGATAAAGTAAAAGATAATATGATGTTTATAGCTGAAAATGGAACCTTTGTAGTATATAAGGGTGAAGAAATTATAGTAAATTCATTAGATAAAGATGTAGCAGTTGATCTTATAAAGATCGGTAGAACTATAGAAAATTCATATGTAATAGTATGTGGTAAAAAATCAGCTTATATAGAAAGTAGAGAAGAAAGATTAGTAAAGGAAACAAAGAAGTATTATGAAAGATATGAAATAATTGAAGATTTGACCAAGGTTGAGGATGATATACTTAAAGTAACTATATGCGATTTTTCGGGCTCTGAATTTAATAGTGACAAATACTATAATGAATATAAAGACAAGCTTCAAGTTACTGTTTCAGGAGAAATTTGGCTTGATATAACAGCTAAAGGAGTTAATAAAGGAGTTGCTATAAATAAAATTCAGGACATGTTAAATATAAATCACAAAGAAACAATGGTATTTGGAGATTATCTTAATGATTTAGAAATGATGGGAAGTGCCTACTATAGCTTTGCTATGGAAAATGCCCATGATGATTTAAAAAGGGTATCAAGGTTTATTGCAAAAAGCAATAATGATAATGGAGTAGTAGAAGCAATAAAAGAAGTTGTAGGTCTATAATTTTTTCTTTTAGTTTTTCAATGGACATATGTAAGCTAGCGTTGACTTGGAATGAAGTGACAAAATAAGTCAATTTACATATGTCCACTTTTTATACAAATTTTAATTAAATAAACACATAAATTTCAAAATATATAGTTTAATACATATTATAGCTTTAAAGTAATATTATTAAGTTTAAATATTAATAATTGTTCTCTCATCCCTGCCACCTGACATCTGTTACCTAATCCTTGTTCCCTAATATCACTTATCCACTTTTTCCAGTAATACAACACCATTAATATCCGCGTTAACAGTAATTTTATTATCCTTAACAGTGTACTTCTTTCCAGTATAAAAATCTCTTATAGATGTAGAATTCTCCCATATAGATGATACATTTATAGTTGTTTCACCAGAAAGGTTAGTAGCAATTATAACTTTATCATTAATAGTATTCTTAGTATAAGTTCTACTAAATATATAAGGAGAGTCTTGTAATTTTTTATGAGTACCAGCTCCTATTGAAATATGGTTAGATCTAAATTGTCCAAGCTTTTGCCAGTGAGATAAAACTGTTTGATCTAAGGTGTCCCAATTCATATCAGATCTTGAAGGTTGATCTTTAGCAGTAGTTATAGTATTAGTTGAAGCTTTACGGTTAGATTCATCACCATAATAAATTTCTATGCCTCCTGGAGATAATATAAGTTTTGTACCTAAATTTATCATATTACCTCTAGTTAATCCAGTATCATGTGAGGATATATAACTTAAAATATTAAATGAAGGATCAGAATTTATTTTATCATCATATTCAGAATAAATTTCTTCAAGAGAATCTAGGCTATCACCTTTTGGAAACTTAAAGTTTATTATAGAGTCAAAGCCATTAGCGTAGTATTCATTTTTTTCAATTCCTTGTCCAAAAACTTCACCTGTCATCCAAAAGTCATCAATCCATTTAGCACCAGGCTTGTTTGGATTATTTTCTCTCCAAGTTTTTAAAGCTTTATTTGATTCTTCTTTTAATTCTTGCCATCTATACATATCTATATGTTTTGCAGTATCACATCTAAAACCATCAATTCCAAATTCTTCTACCCAAGCTGATAACCACTTTATTATATACTCTGAAGGAGCTATATCTAAATTTTCTCTATATTTTTCAGCAGAAGGAATTATCCATTTATTATTTTTTTCTATAGAGTCTTTTTTCCATTTTGTTTTAAGTATTGGTGGAATATCTACAGGATTTGTGGATTCTGTTTTTATATCTGGTAATCCAGAAAGATTCATGTTGATATCATTTGTACCACCAGGAGTATATCCAGGTAATCCGGCTCTTATCCAATCAGGACCCCACCACTTAGCCCATTCTTCCTTATGACCAGAATAATCTACTATAGTTTTATTATAAGTATCAAAATTTTCAGTTTCACTAGGAGTCCAACTAGAAATATCAACTGTATCATTTTTTGTTGGAGAAAAATCATAATCAGACATATCTTTTAAGGTAGAAAATCCAGTATGATTCATTACTACATCCAACACAACTCTTATTCCATTTGAATGAGCTAAGTCAACAAATTCTCTCATTTCTTGGACAGTCCCCATATTCTTATCTATTGAAGTCCAATCCAAAGCATAGTACCCATGATAACCATAATGAGCAAAGGAACCATTAGAGTCTCCAGATATAAAACCATGTATTTGTTCTACAGGTGATGTAATCCAAATTGCATTAATTCCTAAATCACTAAAATAACCTTCTTTTAGTTTTTTAGTTAAACCCTTAATATCTCCACCATGAAAAGTTCCAACAGTAGATCCTTTAGAATCGACCCCAACCCTTCCATAGGAATTATTATTAGATTTATTGCCATCATAAAATCTATCAGTCATCACAAAATAAAGACTAACATTATCCCATGAGAAAGCTTTGTTTTCCAAATCCTTGTTTTTTTGTTTAAAATAATTAAAAGAAATTATTATAGCAAATAAAGCTAAAATTATGGATATTGATAAATAAATTACTTTTTTCTTCTTCTTCATAGTATCCTCCTTAAGAAGTTTCTTAAGATGAATTTAACACAGTTCATTTATGACAACAATTACAAATAGTACGAAGAAAATATATTTGGACTGAAATACAAAAATACAATTTTATTTCAGTTCACAGTCACAATTCATAGCTATTTTTTCAGGTAAAAGGAGTAGTATGAAACTTGTTTCCAGAAATCTGATACCTGCTACTCCTAACACCTGGTACCTGACACCTGTTACTTGTTCCCTGTTTCCTGCTTATAATAGGTAATAGAGAACTGTCTCTTGTGAAATGTGAACTATTAAGTATATAATATAAAAATCAGAAATAGAAAGGATAATTTGCATCGTGAGGATAAATAAATTACTAAGTAATTATGGATATTGTTCAAGAAAAGAAGTAAATAGGTGGATTGAAGATAAAAGGATAATTGTTAACGGAAGGTTATGTGAACAAGGTCAATGGGTAGAGGAGAGCGATGATATATTATTAGATGGAGAAAGAGTAAATCCGAAAGAAAAGGTATATATAGCATTAAATAAGCCACCAGGCGTAGTTTGTACTTCAGCAAATGATATCGAAAATAATATAATTGATTTTTTAAATTACAAGGATTATATTTTTCCTGTTGGAAGATTAGATAAAGACTCCCAAGGACTGATTTTAATGACAAATGATGGTGAATTAGCAAATAAAATATTATTTTCAGATAGTTATCATGAAAAAGAATATATTGTTACAGTAGATAGAGGCTTTGATGATGAGTTTATTGAAAGAATGTCTAGTGGAGTTGAGATATTGGGAACAATAACTAGGCCATGTAAATTAAATAGAATAGATAAAAATATATTTAGTATTATTTTAACTCAAGGTTTAAATAGACAAATTAGGCGGATGACTAAGGCTTTTGGATATAATGTTATTAAGCTAGAAAGGATACGAATTATTAATATAACATCTGAGGATATAGAAGTAGGTCATTGGAGAATAATAGAGAAAAGTGAAGTAGAAGAATTGATTGAAATGATTTAGTTAATGATAAATTTTATAAAATTAAATAAAAAAATAAAATCTAGGACTTTAGTCCTATTTTTTTATGACTATTTTTGATGAAAATAGGACTTTAAAATTATAATAAAAAGTATAAAAATATAAGTATAGGGTATTTTGTAATAATTTAGGGATTTTATTGGGGCTTTATAAAAATTAAAGGAGGCTTATATGGATTGTATTAGTATAGATGATATTCTATCCACTACAGTGTTGTATGAAGGGTTTTTTAATTATAATGAATTCTTTAAAATTTCCAAAGAGAGCGTAAAAAGATTTTTATCAATAACTAATAAGTATAAAGATAATTGCATGAATTCGGACTTAGAGAAGAAGGAAATATATTTAGAAGATAGTAATGGACATTTTTCAAGAGAATTTATATATAAGTTTAATGATTATGTGAAAATTAATAAGATAAAATATTCATCATTTAATAGAGAACTTATTTATTATGAAATTTATGAAATATTAGATTATCAAAAGGATATAGAAAGATTAATATTATTTGGATCATATATAGGGAAAGATAAAGATTTTATAGAAATATTTTTAAATGGAGTAAAGGTTAAAAATATAAAAATAAAACTTGTAAATAAAAGAAATATCTGGCCAAGTCCTTCAGAAATAATATTTGAAAAGTATCAATAATAAAGTTTATAAAAGTAAATTTTAAATAATAATTCACGGATTAATTATATTAAGCTGTGGATTTTTTGTTGTTTATAAAAATATACTTTATTGACTTTTATTATGCATGTACTATATTATAACAAAAAGAAGTAGAATAAGAGGTAAGGGCATGAGTTATATAGAAGAAGTAAATAATGTAATAAGGAATATAAAAGAAACAAACCATAAAGCTAAAGAAGAGGCCAAAAAAAGAGTTGATTTTTTAGCAAAACCATTAGGGAGTTTAGGAAAACTTGAAGATATTTCAATCAAGCTTGCAGGAATAACAGGAAATATAAAAAATAGAATAGATAAAAAATGTATAATGATTTTTTCATCAGATAATGGTGTAGTAGAGGAAGGCGTAGCATCATCTCCACAATATGTTACATTAGCACAAACAATAAATTTTTCTAAGGGCCTTACTGGAGTTGCAGTTTTGGCAAAAGAGAATAATACAGATTTGATTGTTGTAGATATTGGAGTTAATTGTGAGGGAGAGATTCCAGGAGCACTTAATAAGAAGATAAGAAAAGGGACAAATAATATAGCTAAGGGACCTGCCATGAGCTATGAAGAAGCTTTAAAGGCTATTTATATTGGAATTGACTTAGTACGAGATGTTAAGGAAAAGGGATATGACATCTTAGGGGTTGGAGAAATGGGAATAGGAAATACTACTACTAGTAGTGCAGTATTAGCTTCCTTAGTTCAATGTAAAATAGATGATGTTGTTGGTAAGGGGGCTGGCCTTACAGATGAAGCCTTTATAAATAAGAAGAAGGTAATAAAAAGAGCAATAGAAATAAATAGTCCTAATATAGAAGATCCAATAGATGTAATTGCAAAGGTTGGAGGCTTTGATTTAGCAGGAATGGTAGGTGTTTACTTAGGAGCAGCTTATTATAAGCTTCCTGTTGTAATAGATGGCTTTATATCAGTAGTTGCAGCCTTAGTAGCAACTAAATTATGTGATAGTGTTAAAGATTATTTAATTCCATCTCATATGTCAAAGGAAATAGGATATAACATTGCTATAAATAATATGGGACTTGAGCCAATGCTAAATTTAGATATGAGACTAGGGGAAGGCAGTGGATGTCCAATTGCTTTTTCAGTAATTAATTATGCTTGTGCTATGATGAATAATATGGCTACCTTTGAAGAGGCAGAAATAGATCCAAGCTATTTGGATAAGATTAAAGATAAGAAAAATTATATTGTTAATAAAGATTAGAAAAGGCTGGGTTAAAATGATAATTTTATTAGTTGGTGGTTCTAAAAGTGGAAAATCAATAGCAGCTCAAAAGTATTCTAAGTTAATTGAAAATAAAGAGGGAGCGTTATATTATCTTGCAACTATGAAGGCTTCTGATTTAGAGGATATGAAGAGAATAGAAAATCATTTATTAGAAAGAAAAGGATGGGGCTTTATAACTATTGAAAAAGATAAGGACTTAAAAGACATAGTAGATAATCTATCTAAAAAAGATACAATTTTATTAGATAGTATTACATCCCTAGTTACTAATGAAATGTTTGATAATGGAAGTTTTATTATAAATGTAAGTGATAAGATAATTAAAGAAATAAGGCTTATAAGTGAAAAGATAGAAAACTTAATAATAGTCACTGATTATTTATTTAGTGATGGAATTATTTATGATAATTATACTGAAAGCTTTAGAAGGGAAATGGGGAAACTTAATATAAATTTAGCAAGTATTGCTGATATTGTTATTGAGTATTCCTTTAATAATGAAATTATACATAAGGGTAGAAAGGAAATAATGAAGTTAAGATGAAGAATTTAATTAACGGTTTTATAATGGCTTTAAGTATGTTTACAATACTGCCAATGCCATATAAAGTTTGGAAGGATGAAAGTGTTAGACACATGATGAAGCTTTATCCTTTAGTTGGGCTAATAGTTGGATTTATTAATTATTTTATATATAGAATTGCAGATTATTCTAATCTTTCTACAATTTTAATTTCTGCAATTACTATGGTAGCACCTTTTATTATTACAGGCATGCTACATTTAGATGGATTTATGGATGTATCTGATGCATTACTATCTAGAAGAGATCAAAAAGAAAAGATAAGAATACTTAAGGACCCTAATACAGGAGCCTTTGCAGTTATTTCTTTAGCTATTTTATTTATTATTGATTTTGCAGCAATTTATACTTTAGTAGAAAATAAGGTGAATGTCATTGGAATTATAATTATACCTATAATATCAAGAGCTTTAATGGCACTGATGCTAATAAAAAAAGAATCTATGAAAGAAAGTTCTTTAGGTTCTTACTTTAAAAAAGATACTGGGAAATTAGATATAATAATTTTATATTTAATTTTATTAATATCTTGTACTTCTTTTGTTTTAATATTTAATTTAAAAGCTATATTAGTGCCTGTATTTATGATAATTTCTGCTATAGTATCAGTAAATAAAAGCACTAAAGAACTTGGAGGAATGTCAGGAGATAGTGCTGGATATGGACTAGTAATTGCAGAAGTTGTAGGAATTATGTGTTTGGCAATAATATAAATAAATTGCGAAGCAATTTATATAGTTCACAGCGCACAGTTCACAGTTCACAGTTTTTGGAATAAAGTAACAGGGAACAGGTTATGATATAAATTGCAAAGCAATTTATAAATGAAAGAATGAAAAAATTAAAACAACTGTGCACTGTGCCTTGTGAACTGTGAACTGAAAAATGCTTCGCATTTTATTACAAAGGGGTGTTTAAATTTGATTCTTATATTTGGTGGGGCTTATAGTGGAAAATTGAGTTTTGTTAAAGAAAAGTTCGGTATTTTAGATGAAGAAGTACTAACATTAGATAATATAGATAATTTAGAAATAGATTTTTCAAAAAAAGTAATAAATAATTTTCATATGTTCACATATAAAATGTCTTTAGAAAATAAAGATCCATTGCAATATATTTTAGAGAATAAAGACTTATTTAAAGAAAAAATAATAATAAGTGATGATATTTGTCAGGGAATAGTTCCTTTAAAAAAAGAAGATAGATTATGGAGAGAAAATACAGGAAAATGTCTTCAATACTTAAGCCAAAATTCAAAAAAAGTATATAGAATTTTTTGTGGAATACCAATGGTGATTAAAGATGATGAGTAACATAAATATTTATTTAATACGTCATGGAAAGACTATGGCTAATGAAAAGAAATTATACTGTGGTAAAACAGATTTATCCTTAAGTGATAAAGGATTAGAAGAACTAAAATTTCTAAAGAAAAGTATTGAGTATCCAATATGTGAAGAATATTATACTAGTGGTGCTAAAAGAGCCAATGAAACCTTTGAAGCCCTATATGAAAGTAACGAGTTTAAAGAGTTAAAGGGTTTTTTTGAATATGACTTTGGAGATTTCGAAATGAAATCCTATGATGATTTAAAGCAAGACAAAAGATATATTGATTGGATAATAGATAAATCTGGAGAAGTAAAATGTCCTAACGGTGAAAGTAAGCATAATTATAAAAAAAGAATAAAAGATGAGTTTATAGACTTTATCAATAATATAAATAATAAAAAAATTAATTCGGCTTTATTAGTTTCACATGGAGGAACAATAGGTACAATATTAGAAGAGTTCTATGATAATAGTAAAAATTTTTATGAATGGCAGCCAAGCTATGTAAGAGGATATAATATCCAAGTAGAAATATTAAATTCAGAGTTTAAAATATTAAATGTTACTGAGATATAAAATGATTATAGATAATTAGTAAAATTGGGAGAGATAAACATATGAAAGAATTAACTTTAGGCTATTTATTAGACCTAATAATAGGAGATCCACAAAATCCAATTCATCCTATAAGATTAATAGGAAACTTATGTAAAGGAATAGAAAATTATTTTAGAAAAAAACTAAGTAAGTCCCTTAAGATGGCAGGATTATCAACTTGGATATCTGTTGTTTTAGTTGTTTTTGTATTTAGTAACTTAATCTTAAGGTTTAGCTATAATTTTAATTATATACTTGGAGTGATAATAAGTGGAATTATTATATATTTTTGTATAGCAACAAAGTCATTAAAGGTTGAAGCTTTAAAGGTAGTAAAAGCCTTAAAGGATAATAATATTGAAGAAGCAAGACATAGATTATCTTATATTGTTGGAAGAGACACTAAAAACTTAAATGAAGAGGAAATTTTAAGAGCAGTAGTTGAAACAATAGCAGAGAATATTTCTGATGGGGTTGTAGCACCAATTTTTTATGCTGGGCTATTTGGAGCCCCTTTTGCTTTAGTATATAAAGCAGTAAACACTATGGATTCAATGTTTGGATATAAAAATGATAAATATTATGAATTTGGATATTTTCCAGCTAAATTTGATGATATATTTAATTATATACCAGCTAGGATTACAGGATATTTAATAGTTATAGCAGCTTTTATATTAAAAGTGGATTATAAAAATTCTTATAAGATATATAAGAGAGATAGATATAACCATAGTAGTCCTAATAGTGCACATCCAGAATCGGCGGTAGCAGGTGCTTTGGGGCTAAAATTAGGAGGAGCTAATTATTATTTTGGTAAATTAGTAGAAAAACCAACTATAGGTGATGAAATAAAGAAGATAGAAGTTAAAGATGTAAATAAAACTAGTAATATTTTATATATGGTTTCTTTCTTAAGTTATTTAATTGCTATACTTTTATCTTTAATGGGGGAGATTTTAATATGAGTAAAGTAGTTCATGGTGGAAATATAGATGAATTATCAAGAAAATATAATTTAAATAAAGATAATTTAATAGATTTTTCAGCTAATATAAATCCAATGGGAGTACATAAAAATATAAAAAAGGCAATTATAGAGGGCTTAGATAATATTGAAAGATATCCAGATATAACCTATTATGATTTAAAGCTAGCAATAAGTAAATTTGAGATTATAGATATTAATAACTTAACCTTAGGCAATGGAGCGGCAGAGGTTATATTTAATTTAGTTAGAGCTTTAAAACCTAAAAAGGTGCTTATTCCAGCTCCAACTTTTGGAGAGTATGAAGAAGCAGTTTTAAGCATAAATGGAAATATAGAATACTATTATTTAAGAGAAAGTAATAATTGGAATATAAGTGAAGATATATTAAAGTATATAAATAATGATATAGATATTATATTTATATGTAATCCTAACAACCCAACAGGAAATTTAACCAATAAAGATTTGATAGAAAGAATTGCAGAAAGAGCCTTAAAATTTAATTCTATAATTGTAGTAGATGAATCATTTTTAGATTTTGTAGAAGACAATGATGATTATACTGCAGTATCTTTATTAAATAAGTATAGAAATATATTTATTATAAAATCTATGACCAAGTTTTTTGCTATACCAGGAATTAGGATGGGATATGGCATCTCTAAGAATAAAGATTTACTAGAAGAAATAGATAAAGCATGTGTTCCGTGGAATATTAACATAATGGCAGAAAAGGCTTCAATTGCAGCTTTATTAGAAGAAGAATATATAAAAAATACTATAGATTATGTACAAAGTGAAAAAAACTTCTTATTCCAAGAACTAATAAAGATAAAAAATATAAAAGTTTTCGAACCAAATGTAAATTTTATAATGTTTAAAACATTAAAAGAAATAGATTTAAAGAGAATTATGTTAAAAGAAAGTATTATTATAAGAAGTTGTAGTAATTATAATGGATTAAATAATAATTATTATAGAATTGCAGTAAGAACTAGAAAAGAAAATGAAAAACTTATTAATTCATTAAAAAAAATAATGAATTAATGTATTTAATCTTTAATTTTATAGGTCTATTTTATAGCATAATAAAAGGTTATATTATAAATTACAGCATATATTTTAATTGACATATTATATCATTAATAATATAATTCTATTTGAATTTATACTATATTAAATATTTAGGGTGCTTTTTAAGCTTAATAGGGAATTAGGTATCATTCCTAAGCTACCCCAGTAACCGTGAAATGGACGAAATCTATTAATACCACTGCAAAAAAATGCGGGAAGGTTAGAAAGTAGGATGAAGTAAAGCCGGGAGACCTGCCTTTTATATAAAGATTATTATCTTCTGAGGGTGAGATAGTAAAAATACTATTATAGTTTTAAATTATTTTTAATAGATAATACAAGCTATTTTCTATTATTTAATAATTTTAAATTATGAAATATGTATTTTAGGCATACTCTTAGTATGTCTTTTTATTTTATAGAAAGATTAATTAAGTATCATTCTATAAAATAAGCCCTAATAAAAAATTAGGAGGAAAGTATTATGAAAAAAGGAAGTAAAATTCTTTCGTTAGTTTTTGCAATGTTATTTTCATTAGCAATATTTGCTGGTTGTGCAGAAACTACAAAAACTATGACAGACAGAGAGGGAAATGAATTCACTCTACCAAAGAAAGTAGAAAAAATTATATCAACTGCACCATCAAATACAGAGGTATTAGTTGATTTAGGACTTGCAGATAAACTAGTTGCAGTGGATAAATATTCAGCAGATGTAGAAGGAATAAATAAAGATCTACCTAAAATAGATTTTAGAAATCCAGATGCAGAAACTATAATATCATTACAACCAGATATAATTATTGCATCAGGACATAATAAGGTTGGAGATAATGATCCATTTCAATTGGTAAAGGATGCAGGAATAACAGTTGTATATATACCAAGTAGCTATAGCATTGATGGGATATATGGAGATATAGAATTTATAGCACAAATAACAAAAGCAGATAAAAAAAGCAAAGAAATTATTGATAATATGAAAAAAGAAGTTGAGTCTATAAAGGCTATTGGAGATAAGATAACAAATAAAAAGAAAGTTTATTTTGAGATAGGTTCTGGTTCTATGTTAAGTAGTTTTGGTAAAGAGACTTTCTTAAATGAAATGATTGAAATAGTTGGAGCAGAAAACATATTTTCAAATGAAAAATCATGGATATCACCATCTGCAGAAGCTATTATATCTGCTAATCCAGATGTTATATTAACTAGTATGCCAGATATAAATGGAGTAAAGGCAGTTGATGATATAAAAAGCCGTGATGGATGGGGTAGTATAACAGCCATAAAGGAAGGCCAAGTTTATAGTATAGATGGTAACTCATCATCAAGACCATCACAAAATATAATTAAGGCTTTAAAAGAAATGGCAAAGGCTATTTATCCAAATGAATATAAATAAATATAATAAAAATAAAGTATTGATGATATTATCAATACCACTAGTTATTTTAATAATTTGTATTGGAACTTCCATTGGAAGTTCCAATATTAGTATTATGGATATTATTTCAATAATACTTCACAAATTATTTAATGTAAGATTATTAGAAGGTATTGAAGTAAAGGATGTTTCAATAATTTGGAGTATTAGACTGCCAAGGGTATTATTAGCATTTACTGTTGGAGGAGCTCTTGCAGCAAGTGGAGCTGTAGTGCAATCAGTTTTAAAAAATCCATTAGCATCCCCCTATACTTTAGGAGTATCATCAGGAGCATCTTTAGGAGTAGGTCTTTTAATAGTTTCGGGAATATCTATCCCATTCCTTGGAAACTTTTCATTACCTCTAGTAGGCTTTATAAGTAGTTTATTAACAATGATAATAGTATTAGTATTTGCAAGTAAGGTAGATAAGGAATTGTCTAATAGCACAATAATATTGTCAGGAATGGTTTTTTCTTTATTTTTTAATGCAGCATTAACAACAATAACAGCTTTATTTACTAGTAAAATAGAAGCTATAACTATGTGGCAAATGGGATCATTTTCTATGAGAGGATGGAGCTATATTAAAGCGGGATTCCCTTTTTTTATAATAGGAATAATTGGAGTAATGATATTTGCAAAAGAAATGGATGTATTAACCTTTGGAGAGGAACAAGCTAAATCTATTGGCGTTGAAGCAGAGAGGGTTAAAAAGTATCTTTTCTTGTTCGTAGCAATATTAACAGGAGCAGCAGTTTCAATAAGTGGGACTATAGGTTTTGTTGATTTAATTGCTCCGCATATAGTAAGAAAAATATTTGGATCAAAGCATTCATGTGTTATTCCTATGTCAGTTGTATTTGGTGGCTGTCTTATGGTAATTACTGATTTAATTGCAAGAACTATAATAGTTCCATCAGAGCTTCCAGTGGGTGCAGTAACAGCAATAATAGGTGCTCCATTTTTTGCTTATTTATATTTTAAAAAATCAAAGTAGGTGATTTTAATATGTTAGAAGTCAAAAATGTTTGTTGTGGTTATGACGGAATAGATATTGTAAAGCAAGTTAGTTTTAGCATAAATAGAGGTGAAAACTTATGTATAGTTGGCCCTAATGGATGTGGCAAAAGTACTTTATTAAAAGCTATATCTAGTCTTATTGATTTTCATGGGGAAATCAAATTAGATGGGAAAAATATAAATACGTTAAAACGAAAAGATCTTGCAACTAAGATTGCGTTAATGACACAAAGCTCTAATATACAATTTCCATATACAATTTATGAAACAGTTTCATTAGGAAGATATTCTCATTTAAAAAGAATTTTTTCTAGATTAACTAAAAAAGATGAATTAATTATAAATGAAAGCTTAAAAATGGTTGGAATATTAGATATAAAAAATAAACTTATAAGTGAATTATCAGGAGGGCAACTTCAAAGAGTATTTTTAGCAAGAGCTTTTGCACAAGATCCAGAAGTTATACTTTTAGATGAGCCAACAAATCACTTGGACTTAAGATATCAAATTGAAATATTAGATTATCTTAAAAATTGGGCTAAAGAAAAAAATAAAATTGTTGTAGCTGTATTACATGATTTAAACTTAGTTCAAAATTTTGGAGATAGAGTTTTAATGTTAAATGATGGAATTATAAAAGGTCATGGAAATACAAAGGAAGTTTTAAATAACAATGATTTAGAAGAAGTTTACGGAATAGATATAAAATCTTTTATGGTAAGAACCTTGGAAAAATGGAGATAAAGGGAGGAGTTTATAATGAAGAAAAAATTTGTTATGTCATATAGTTGTGGAAAAGATAGCACATTATCCTTGTATAGAATGATAAGAAAAGGTAATAAGCCAGTTGCCTTACTCATTACAGTAGATAAAAAAGTTTTAAGGTCATGGTTTCATGGAGTACCAAATGATTTATTAAATGAGGTGTCAAAATCACTTGATATTCCTCTTTTACTAGTGAACTGTGAGGGCGAGGACTATGCAGAGGCTTTTAAAAAAGCACTATATAAAGCTAAAAATGAATTAGGAGCAGAAGGTTGTGTATTTGGCGATATAGATTTAGATGCACATAGAACATGGTGTACAGATAGATGTAATGAAGTTGAAATGGAAGCAATATTCCCATTGTGGCTTGAAGATAGGGAAAAATTAACTTATGAGTTCATAGATACTGGTTTTAAAACCGTTATTAAAAATGTTAGATTAGATGCATTATCAACTGACTTTCTAGGAAAAGAATTAACTCATAAATTAGTTAAGGATATAATAAAAACAGGTTCAGATGCATGTGGCGAAAATGGAGAGTATCATACCTTTGTGTTTGATGGACCATTATTTAAATATCCAATAAGATTTAAAGAAAATGGAATAATTACAAATGAAACTCATGGTTTTTTAGATATAGCAGGTGTTATTAATGAGTAAAAGTGTAATGTTATTGGGTACAGCTTCATCAGTTGGAAAAAGTACATTAGCAGCAGCATTTTGTAGGTATTTTAAAAATAAAGCTTTAAAAGTTGCTCCTTTTAAAGCTTTAAATATTTCATTAAACTCATATGTAACAAAAGATGGTTTAGAAATGGGAAGGGCACAAGTTGTTCAAGCAGAAGCTTGTGAAATAGAGCCAGAGGCATGGATGAATCCAGTACTTTTAAAACCAAGTGGAAATATGACGACTCAGGTTATAGTTAATGGGAAAGTAAAATGTAATATTGAATCATATAAATATAAGGAATTAAATAAGGAATTAAAAGAAATAGTTAAAGAAACCTTTTATAAGATTTCTAAAGAATATGACGTAATTGTACTTGAAGGATCTGGAAGTTGTGCGGAGATAAACTTAAAGGATAGCGATATTGCGAATATGTCAATGGCTAGAGATAGTGATTCACCTGTAATATTAGTTGCTGATATAGATAGAGGTGGAGTATTTGCATCAGTGGTAGGAACTATAATGCTTTTAGATGAAGAAGATAGAAGGCGTGTTAAAGGTGTAATTATAAATAAATTTAGAGGGAAAATAGATTTATTTAAGCCAGCCATGAGGCAATTAGAAGATATTATAAAAATACCAGTACTAGGTGTTATGCCATATTTTCAATTAGATATAGAAGATGAAGATAGCGTAACAGAAAGGTTAAACAATAGGGATATAAAAAAACTTGATATAGTAGTTATCAAACTTCCATACATGTCAAATTTTACGGATTTCAATGCTTTAGCAAGATTAAATGGAGTATCGATACGATATGTAGATAATAGAAGAGATATAGGTAATCCCCATTTATTGATTATACCAGGAAGTAAAAATACTATAGAGGATTTAAGAGAAATAAAGAAAAATGGTATTTTTAACGAAATAGTAAATTTGAAAAACAAGGGAACATTAATTTTTGGAATATGTGGTGGTTATCAGATGTTAGGAAATCTTATCGAGGATAAGCTTGGGATAGAAGGAAAAGAAACATTTGAAAATGGGTTTGGATTTTTAAATATAAAAACAATATTTAATAGGGATAAAATAACGAAACAGTCGAAAGGAAAAATAATTTCCAATAAAATTCCAGAATTTAATGATATAAAAGTAGCTGGTTATGAAATTCATAATGGAATTAGTAATTTGGATGAAAATGCAATTCCATTTATTAAATTAAATAATGGTGAAATAGCAGGTACTACAAATGAGGAGTCTACAGTTTTCGGAACTTATATTCATGGAATATTTGATGATAGCAAATTTGTTAATATATTTATAAAATATTTATTAAAAGTAAATAAAATTGAAGATATAGATCAAGATAAATTAAGTTATAAGCAATATAAAATGAAGCAATTTGATGAGCTTTCTAAAATATTACAAAGTAATATAGACATGAAAAAAGTAGAAGAAATATTAAAAATATAACTTAATAAAAATAAGTTAACTAAAGAAACTCCAATGGAGTTTTTTATTTTGGCTTGAAATCTTATAAAATTCTTAATATTACTTTATAAAATGCACAATATAAGTTAATTATTGTAAAATAGGAAGTAAGAGATAAAATTAAATTTAATAACATATTTTATATTAAGGCAGTAAACTAATGGGGAGGGGTAGAAAATGAAGGAATTATCTAAAAAAATTATATTAAAGTATAATTTAAATGAATTGAAATGGCTAGATTTAATATGGTTTGCATTATTTCCATTAATGAATATAAACTATGTTATAGCTGGCTCAATTGCAAAAGATGGAAAAGATTTTAGCTTAACATTAGATAAACAGATACCATTTATCTCAATGTTTATTTTCCCTTATATATATTGGTATATTTATATTTTTATAGGACTAATATTTATTTTATTAAAAGATCGTAGAAAATATATAAGAGCTTTATTTACAGTATATATAGGTATGTGCGTATGTTATTTAGTTTATTATTTATTTCCTGTTGAGATAGTAAGGCCAACAATAATAAATAGTAGCATATCAAATAAATTGGTTAATATTATTTATGAAAATGACAGACCATTTAATTGTTTTCCATCTATACATGTATTAAATACCTATATAGTTATGAGATATACAATGAAAAATGATAACAAGGCATGGTTTTACTATACACAATTAGTAGGTGTACTGATAATTCTATCAACATTATTTATAAAGCAGCATTTTATTTTAGATGGAATAGCAGCAATAGTATTAGCAGAAGTTGTAATTGCCATAGCTAAAAAAATAGAGGACAAGCACCTAGATAATATTTTATTATTACCATATAAACTAATTGATAAAATAAAGAACAAAAATGATATACCAATAAATTAATTTGAATAAATTTTTTCTAAACGTAATCTTTATAAATAGATAATAGGAAAAGTTATGCGGTATGAGATTTATATTAAATATAACTCATGCCGCATTTTATATTGTAAAAAGCTTCTCCTATAGGTAAAGAAATGTTTACATTTCTTTATTTAATAATAATATCCTCTTCACTTAAATATAAGAAATGTTACGTAATTTATAAAAGTATAGATAAATTATCCAAAAGTATATTGACAATGATAATCTATATCAACTATAATAAAAATCAATTGATATATATTATCAAATGATGGGAGTGAGAAGATGACTAAAAAATCATTATTGATTATTACATTTATTCTATCGGTAGTATCTATATTTATTGGAGTATCGGATATAAATATAATTAACATGGGGACTGAAGAAATAGAGGTTCTTATGATAAGTAGATTACCTCGTTTGATTAGTATATTAGTTGCAGGCGTGGGTATGAGTATAAGCGGTGTAATAATGCAACAAATTAGTAATAATAAATTTATTTCACCAACAACAGCAGCAACAGTTGATTCAGCTAAGCTTGGAGTTTTATTTTCTATAATAATATTTTCATCTGCTAATATATTTCAAAAGATGATCTTGTCTTTTATATTTTCGGTAGTAGGAACTTTTATGTTTATGACTATATTAAAGAAGATAAAGATAAAGAATGTAATTTTTATTCCACTTGTTGGTATTATGCTGGGGAATGTAATAGGCTCAATAACAGATTTCTTTGCTTATAAGTATAACTTAACACAAAGTATGGGAGCTTTTTTACAAGGAAATTTTTCAACGGTATTAAAAGGGAACTATGAAATATTATATTTAAGCATACCATTGATGATAATAGCTTTTTCCTACGTACATAAATTTACCTTAGCAGGTATGGGAGAAGAGATGTCAGTAAGTCTTGGACTAAATTATAAAAGAGTTACTAATATTGGAGTTATAATAGTTGCTTTAATTTCATCATTAGTTGTAATAACGGTAGGTAGTATACCTTTTGTAGGATTGATAATACCCAATATAGTTTCTATATGGAAAGGGGACAATCTTAAAACTAATATGCCGATTGTTGCTTTACTAGGAGGAAGTTTTGTATTAGCTTGTGACATTATAAGTAGATTAATAATTGCACCATATGAAGTACCTATAGATTTAACTGTAGGAGTTATTGGAGCTGTAATATTCCTTTATTTAATATTTAGGAGGAATAAATAATGAAAAATAATAAAAAACAAATAATTATAATGTCAATAATTGCAATAACCTTTTTAATATTATTTGTAGTGTGGGGGTTAAATGCAAGAAATTATAGATTTAATCTATCTCTTAGAATTCCAAAGGTATTAGGCATTTTAATAGCTGGAGGAACTATTTCAGTAGCATCGTTATTATTTCAAACAATAACCAATAATAGAATTATAACGCCAAGTATTATAGGCTTAGATGCTTTATATAATTTAGTACAAACTGTAGTAATTTTTGTATTTGGATCTACATCAGTATTCATGGTTAATAAAACAGTAAACTTTTTAGCTTCAGGCACCTTAATGGTAATTTTAGCAATGATATTATTTAAAGTAGTTCTTAAAAGTGGAAGAAATAATATATTCTTTTTATTGCTAGTAGGAACTGTTGTTGGGACATTATTTAGAAGTTTATCATCTTTTATGCAGGTATTAATTGATCCGAATGAATTTGATGCACTTCAAACGAAACTATTTGCTTCATTTAGTTTAGTAAATACAAAAATAATATTTATTTCAGTTGTGATATTAGTAATAATGGCAATTACTTTATATAAAGATTTTAATAAGCTAGATGTAATGTCGTTAGGTAGAGAGCAAGCTATAAACTTAGGTATTGATTATGATAAATTTAGCAAAAAGATATTAGTATTTGTTGCTATACTAGTTTCACTATCAACAGCATTAGTTGGTCCAATAACATTTTTAGGAATAATAGTTGTTAATTTAACTTATGAGATAACTAAAACTTACAAACATTCAGTTCTTCTTATAGTTGGAACACTTATAAGTATAATAGCTTTAGTTGGTGGTCAATTCTTTGTTGAGAGAGTATTTAATTTCAATACGACTATAAGTATAATAATAAATTTTATTGGTGGAATTTATTTTATAAATCTATTATTAAGGGAGAGTAAGCTATGATAGAAGTAAGAAATATTAACAAGAGTTATGGAAATAAAAAAGTTCTAGAAGATGTTTCTTTTAAAATAGAGGAAGGAAAAATAACTTCCTTTATAGGACCAAATGGTGCAGGTAAAAGTACTATTTTGTCTATAATATCAAGACTTATGGAGTCTGATTCAGGAGAAGTTATTATAGATGGTAAAGAAATAAAATCGTGGGACTCTAAAGAGTTATCAAAAAAATTATCAATATTAAAGCAAAGTAATAATTTAAATATAAGACTGACAATTAGAGAACTTGTTTCATTCGGAAGATTCCCGTATTGTGAAGGCAAATTAAAAGAAGATGATGAAAGGCTTGTTGATGAAGCTTTAAATTATATGAAACTTATAGATATTCAAGATAAGTATCTTGATGAATTAAGTGGTGGGCAAAGACAAAGAGCGTATATTGCAATGATAATTGCTCAAGATACAGACTATATACTTTTAGATGAACCACTAAATAATTTAGATATGAAGCATTCAGCTGAAATGATGAAGCTTTTAAGAGAAATGGTTAATGATTTAGGAAAAACTATAATAATAGTTATTCATGATATAAATTTTGCATCCTGTTATTCAGATACAATAGTAGCATTAAAGGATGGAAAATTAGTAAATCATACTATAACAGAAGAAATGATAACAGAAGATAGTTTAAGTTGTCTTTATGATATGAATTTCAATATTAGAGAAGTAAATAATCAAAAGATATGTATATATTTCTAAAAAAATTACAGTATAAAATAAAATTTATATAAAACAAAAAACGGAGGTAAATGTAATGAAAAAGAGACTTGCAGCCATATTAAGTATGGTTATGTTATTATTAGTAGGAGTAGTAGGTTGTACTTCAGGAGATAAATCAACTAAAGATTCAGCAAAAGAAGAAAAGAAAACAGTAGTTGTTACAGATCAAAAGGGCGAAGTAGAAGTACCTGTTAATCCTAAAAATGTTGTAGTTTTAGACTATGGTTCATTAGATATAATGACTAAGTTAGAGGTTGAACCAGTGGCATTACCAAAAGGTTCTCTTCCAGCATACTTAGATAAATATAAAGATGATAAATATGTAGATTTAGGTTCATTAAAAGAATTTGATTTAGAAAAAATCAATGAAGTTGCACCAGACTTAATTATAATAGAGGGAAGACAAGAGTCTTATTATGAAGACTTAAAGAAAATTGCTCCAGTATTATACTTAGGTACAGCTAACAGTGACATATTTGCTTCAGCAGAGAACAATGCTAAAGTATTAGGAAAAGTATTTGCTAAAGAAGAAGGCGTTACAACTGAATTAGGAAATATAAATAAGAGATTAGAAGCGGTAAGTGCTAAAGTTAAAGAAAATAATTCAACAGCTTTAATGACAATGTTCAATGAAGGTTCATTATCTGTATATGGTACAGGTTCAAGATATGATATGGTTTATAGTAAGTTTGGATTTACTCCAGCCGATACACAAATAGAGGCTTCAAATCATGGACAAAATATTTCATTCGAATATTTAAAAGAAAAGAATCCAGATTACTTATTTGTTTTAGATAGAGGTGCAATAACTGGAACTCAAGCATCTGTGAAAGAAGCTGTGGAAAATGAATTAATGAAGACAACAAAGGCTTATAAAGATGGGCACATAGTATATGTTAATCCACAAGCTTGGTATGTTGGTGGAAGTGGAATAATGGCTATAGATACTATTATTTCTGATGTTGAAGCAGCATTGGGAATAAAATAGAATTTAAATTAATAGTAAAAATAAATTGGAATTATTATATACTAAGAACTCCTCATTGGATTTTTCCTGTGAGGAGTTCTTCTATTGAAAACTGTATTAATGATAAATTATCAATATATTAGATGATTTATCATTAAAATAATAATTATAAAAAGTTTTTTTAAAAAAATAAAAAAAATAATTTTTAATATTTACAATGGATAATTATTATTATATAATAATAAACATCAAGAGGATTTAAAATAATTTAAAAAGTAAATTATTGAAAATAAATTCATAATAAAATAATGTGGAAATTAGGAGGAGTTTAGATTATGAAGAAATTTGTTTGTACAGTATGT
>NZ_LBMX01000047.1:0-49263 GCF_001010885.1 Clostridium sp. C8
GAGAGTAGAACGTTGCCAGGTTATTTTTTTTATGGGGGTATAGCTCAGTTGGGAGAGCACTTGCCTTGCACGCAAGGGGTCAAGGGTTCGAATCCCTTTACCTCCACCAAGCTACGATTTATTTCGTGGCTTTTTTTGTTTATAAAACTATATAATTGCTAATAAAAATATATAATGTTATTATTTTTATATATACTAAATAAGGGTGAGTAGAATGGCTTTTTATAGGATAAAACAATTTATTTGGGGATTTACCTCATTATTTAAAGATATAGATTACGAATATATAAGTAAGTTTTTAAATGATGATGAGATTAAGGTATTTAATAAACTAAAGCATAATGATAAGCATCATTGTATAAGGGTTTGTAAAGATTCAATAAAAATGAGAAAAGAGTTAAATATAGATGTAGATGTTTATAAGTTAGGAAAGGCAGCATTGCTACATGATGTTGGTAAGAGCATAAGACCTTTAAGTTTGATGGAAAAATCAATGGTAGTTTTATTAGATAAGACTACTAAAGGAAAGATAAAAAAATATGATAATATTAAGCAAATAGACATATATTATAATCATCCTAAAATAGGGCAAGAAATTCTGAAAAAGTTTAATTATGATAAAGAGTTTTTACAAGTGGTTAGATATCATCATAATAAAAATAAAATTGAGGATAATGATATACTCAATATTATAAGTGCTTGTGATGATAAAAACTAATATGGAGGTGAATTTATGGGATCTATAGAGAGAAGAGAAGAAATTATAAAATTACTTATTGAAAAAAATAAAGCTATAAAGGGTACTGAACTTGCTTCATTATTTAATGTTACAAGACAAATTATAGTAAAAGATATAGCTATACTTAGAGCAGCAGGAAAGAATATAATAGCAACGCCTGATGGATATATTTACAACAAAAGTACAAATAAGATAAAGGCTATAATTGCAGTGAATCATGAAAGTAACAAAACAATAGATGAATTAGAAATAGTAGTTAAATATGGAGGAATAATAGAGGATGTTATTATAGATCATCCTTTGTACGGAGAAATAAGAGGAAATTTAATGATAAAAAATTTAAATGATTTAAACAAGTTTGAAAATGAATTTAAGCGAAAAAATGCAAAACCTCTTTCAAATTTAACTAATGGAGTTCACCTTCATACAATAGCAGCAGATAGTGAAGAAGATATTAAAGCTATAAAAAAAGAATTAAAAGAAAAAGGTTTTTTACTATAGAGTATGGGAGTGGTAAACTATGGATTATGATATTCTTATATTAGGTGGAGGAATAATAGGTTGTTCTGTTGCATATGAGTTATCAAAATATAATTTTAATATTGCATTAATAGAAAGGGATTATGATATAGCTGATGATATATCATTTGTGAATACATCCATTGTATATGATGGGTCCGAGACCTCAGATGATGTTATGGCAGGACTTGAGTATATAGGTAATTCAATAATGCAGGAAACATGTGAAAAATTTAAAGTTCCATTTAAAAAAATTGGTGCATTAAGGGTAGTAAGTGATGATAATGGAGTTAAAAAACTTGAGGAAATGTATGATAGAGCTAAAAAGAGAGGTATAGATGGTGTTTATTTAATAGATGATAAGGATGTGTACGATATTGAACCTAATATAAATTCTGATATAAAAAAGGGGTTATATTCTGAAAACATAGCAATTGTTGCTCCTTATGATTTAGCAATAGCATATGCCGAAGTTGCAGCAGATAACGGCGTTAATTTTAGGTTAGAAGAAGAGGTTTTGAATATACAAAATTTAGCTAAGGGGTTTAGAGTAACTACAAATAAAAACAAGTTTACTTGTAAAGTTGTTGTTAATACAATTCCACATGAAATATATATAAGAGAAAATGGAAAGGTAGAAGATAAAGAATTTGTTAGTGATGAATCTTATTTTAAAAATATGAGTTATTTATTAGTAGATGACAATTATAAAAATAAACTAAATAAGATAATTATTGAAACACTAGATAAAAATACATTTATAATAAGTTCTCCTACAACTACTACAGGATCATTAATAGGAATAAAAAGTACAGAAAAAACAAGTCTAGAAGATAATTTAATATATGCAAATAAACTATTAAGAGGTTTAGATAAAAATAATATAAACAATCTATTTAGAGAAGCGTATAATAAGGATTCAATGCTTATAGACGATAGCGAAATAGATAAAGGATATATAAGAGTTACAGGTACACATTATGGTAAAATAACAATTGCACCAGCAATTGCTAAAATGCTTTGTGATACTATAGCTAATAATTTAAATTGTACATTGAAAAAGAATTTTATAGATAAGAGAAGAGAGGTTTATAAATTTAGAGAGCTTGGAAAAAAGGAAGCAAATGAAATAATAGATTTAGATGAGAGGTATGGCAAGATAATATGTATATGTAATAGTATATCAGAAGGAGAGATTGTAGATTGTATAAGAAGACCATTAGGAGCTAGAACAGTAGAAGGGGTAAAAAGGAGAACAGGATCAGGTTTTGGAAGCTGTCATGGATCTTATTGTTATGAGAAAATAGTAAATATTTTAGCAAGAGAACTAGATAAAAATATAACAGATATAGTTGATGATTCTAAGAATTCTAAGGTTATTTCAAGTAGAATAAAGGAGTTTAAAGATGTATAATTCACAAGATAAAAATATGGGAAAGGATATATTTACATCTATAGTTAGAGTAAAAGGAAATGATAGACATAAAGTTGTTCCTGTAAGATCTAGCAAAGAGGTTGAAAAAGGCTTATGGTTAGAATTATCTAAGGTATTAGCTAGAATATATGTTAGTGTACCTATAAAATCAGGAAGTATAATCTGTAAAAATATATTAAATACAGATATTGATATTATAAGTACAAAAGATATAAATAACGAATAAATATAACAAGAATGTATAACAATATATATAAATCAACTTAGTAAAATATTGACATATATATTTTTTTATAATATATTAAGAGTAAATAAAAATAAACTGCTGAAAAGGCTAGTAATAACATTATTTATTTTAAGAGAGTCGATGTTTGGTGCAAATCGATAATAGTATGTTATGAATCCACCTTGGAGGGATTGCGATGAGCAGTACGGCTTAAACCGTTAAATTTATTAAAGAGAATAGTATTTCATAATACTATTAATTAGGGTGGCAACGCGGAATCTTTCGTCCCTTTAGGGGAAAGGTTCTTTTTTTATTGAAAAAATTAATGAACATAAATTATTAGGAGGTATACATATGTTAGATTTAAAATTTGTAAGAGAAAATCCAGAGATAGTTAAGAAAAATATAAAAAATAAGTTTCAAGATAGCAAGCTTCCACTAGTAGATGAGGTTATAGAGCTAGATAAAAATCTTAGAGAAGCTAAACAACAAGCAGAAGCTTTAAGAGCTGATAGAAATAAGCTTTCAAAACAAATAGGAACTTTAATGGCTCAAGGAAAAAGAGAAGAAGCAGAAGAAATAAAAGAAAGGGTAACTGAAAATTCAGAACGTTTAGCTGAGTTAGAAGTTAAAGAAGTAGAATTAGCTGAAAGAGTTAATACAATAATGATGACTTTACCAAATATAATTGATCCAAGTGTTCCTGTTGGTAAAGATGATAGTGAAAATGTAGAAGTTGAACGCTTTGGAGAACCAAGGGTACCTAATTTTGAAGTTCCATATCATACAGATATAATGGAAAAATTAAGTGGATTAGATTTAGATAGTGCTAGAAAAGTAGCTGGAAGTGGGTTTTATTACTTAATGGGTAATGTTGCAAGACTTCATTCAGCAATAATTTCATATGCTAGAGATTTTATGATAGATCGTGGATTTACTTATTGTATTCCTCCATATATGATTCGTAGTGAGGTTGTAACCGGTGTTATGAGTTTTGCTGAAATGGATGCTATGATGTATAAAATTGAAGGTGAAGATTTGTATCTAATTGGAACAAGTGAACACTCTATGATAGGTAAGTATATAGATACTATATTACCTGAAGAGTCATTACCACAAACATTAACAAGTTATTCTCCTTGTTTTAGAAAAGAAAAGGGAGCTCATGGAATAGAAGAAAGAGGCGTGTATAGAATACATCAATTTGAAAAACAAGAAATGATAGTTGTATGTAAACCAGAAGAAAGCATGGAGTGGTACGAAAAGTTATGGGTGAATACTGTAGATTTATTCCGTTCTTTAGATATACCAGTTAGAACTTTAGAATGCTGTTCTGGAGATTTAGCAGACCTTAAAGTCAAGTCAGTAGATGTTGAAGCTTGGTCACCAAGACAAAAGAAATATTTTGAAGTAGGAAGTTGTTCAAACTTAGGAGATGCACAAGCTCGTCGCTTAAAGATTCGTGTAAATTCTAAAGATGGGAAATATTTTGCTCATACATTGAATAATACAGTTGTTGCACCACCAAGAATGTTAATAGCATTCTTAGAGAATAACTTAAATGAAGATGGTTCAGTTAATATTCCAACGGCTCTTCAACCATACATGGGAAACATGAAAGTAATTAAATAGTTTTAGAGTTTAAGGGCTAAATCTGATTTATTAGATTTAGCCTATATTTTTATTATATTAATATAATAAAAATATATAAATTTATAATTGACAATCTATAATGTCATTGCTATAATAATATTTGTCGTTAGACGGAGTATGGAGAGATGGTCGAGCTGGCTTAAGGCACCGGTCTTGAAAACCGGCGTACCTTTGCGGGTACCGTGGGTTCAAATCCCACTCTCTCCGCCATAAAAGCATCTAAGGTTTCTTAGATGCTTTTATTATAACTTATATAATAATTAGAATTATAAATAGCACCATAAATACAAAAGAGTCTAATAAAAAATATAATATTTTATTGAAAAGCTATTATAAATTTAAAATTAGTTTACTAAAAAGTTATTATGTTATAAAAACACTAAAAAATTTAAAATAATAATTGACAATATATATAGTGGTTGTTATAATAATATTTGTCGCAGGACATAAGATGGAGAGATGGTCGAGCTGGCTTAAGGCACCGGTCTTGAAAACCGGCGTACCTTTGCGGGTACCGTGGGTTCAAATCCCACTCTCTCCGCCATAAAATTTTAAAAGAAGGCACATGGAGAAATACTCAAGTGGCTGAAGAGGCGCCCCTGCTAAGGGCGTAGGTCGGGTAACTGGCGCCCGGGTTCAAATCCCGGTTTCTCCGCCAGAAAACATCTAACAATGTTAGGTGTTTTTTTTTATTCATAAATAAAAAAGCATAAAATAAAAAAAGATAATTATAAAATATTTTTATAAATGTAATACTAGAGAAATAGATTTATTTTACATATGAAATATACTATAATTTTATTAAGTACTTTTTAGGGGGAAGATAAGATGAAAGTTACAATTAAAGATGTAGCTAGGGAAGCAAATGTTGCAACATCAACAGTTTCTAGAGTATTATCTAATAGCCATAAAATAAGTGATAAAACTAAAGAAAGAGTAAACGAAGCAATAAAGAAATTAAATTATACTCCAAATATAATTGCAAGGGGACTTGCTAATAGTAAAACAAGAATTTTAGCTGTAATATTGCCAAAAGAAGCAGAGGATATATTTTCAAATCCATTTTTTGTTCAAGCTATGAAAGGAATAAGTATATATGCCCAGAAAGAAAACTACTATATAATGTATGCTTTTAAGCAAGAAGAAAAAGATGATAAGGAATGGTTTAATAAGTTTATAGACAGCAATTTAGTCGATGGAATCTGTTTATTAAATTCTAAAGAAAATGATGATACAATAAAGTATTTAAACGATATAGAATTCCCATTTGTAGTTATAGGAAGACCAGATGAAATTAATAATGTATTATGGGTAGATAATGATAATGTAAAGGCTATGTATGATCTAGTACAAACGCTTATAGATTATGGCCACCAAAATATAGCTTTTATTGGTGCAAAGTCTAATTTAAATGTGTCTAAAGATAGATTAAGAGGATATAAGCAAGCATTACTAGATAATGGTATAGAAGTAAAAGGTGATTTGGTCTATGAAGCAGAAGAATTTACGCAAAGCAATGGAAGTTTCGCGGCAGATAGGATTCTAAGCCCAAATAAGCCAACAGCCATAGTAGCAACAGATGATTTGCTTGCATTTGGAGTTCAAGAAGTTTTAAATAAGCTTGAAATAAAGGATATATCAGTTGTAGGATTTAATAACATACCAATGTCAGAGTATCAAAATCCTTCATTATCCTCTGTAGACATTAATTCAGAAAAGCTAGGGTTTTATGCATCAAAACTTATTATAGATAAACTAGAGGAAAAAGGTAATAGCCAAAATTCATATATAATAGAAACAAAATTAATAGAAAGAGACTCTATAAAAAAAGTTTAAGTTTCAAATAAGTGCAATCGCTTGCACAATAAGCTTTAAATAGTAGAGAAATATAAAGATAATTCAAATTAAATCAAAATTTTGGATTAATTTGAATGTTAAAATTATTGTAAACAGTTTCTCAAAATGATATACTATGTCTATCATGATGAGAGAAATAAAATTAAGTTTATATCTAGGGGGATTGAAATGGAAAAAAAATATGTAGTAGGTGTTGATTTAGGTGGAACTAAAATATACACTGCTTTAGTTGATTTAGAAGGATCTATAATAAAGGAAGTCACTGTTAAAACTGAAGCTAATAAGGGTGAAACTGTAGTTTTAGAAAAATTATTAAAAACAATAGATGATGTATTAGAAGGAACAGACATAAATGAAGTTAAAGCAATAGGTATAGGTTCTCCAGGACCTTTAGATGTTGAAAAAGGGTTAATAGTTTACACTCCTAATTTACCATTTAAGAATTTTAATATAGTTCAGCCTATAAAAGATAGATATAAATTAGATACTTACTTAGACAATGATGCAAATGTAGCTACATTAAGTGAATTTATGTTTGGCGCAGGTAAGGGAAGTAAAAACATGGTTTTCATTACTGTAAGCACTGGAATAGGTGGAGGAGCCATAATAAATGGCAGCTTATTCAGAGGCAGTACGTCAAACGCATTAGAAGTAGGACATACTACTGTAATGAAGGGTGGTCCTAGATGCGGATGCGGTAATACAGGATGTGCAGAAGCAGTTGCGTCAGGAACAGCGATTATGAAAAGAGCGAAAGAAGCACTAGAAAGTAAAGTAGAAACATCATTAAATAGTTACGATCAAGTAACAGCTAAAGAAGTATTTTTAGAAGCAGAAAAGGGAGATAAAGTTTCAAAGGATATATTAAATGATGCATTATCTTATTTAGGAATAACTGTTGCTAATTTAGCAAATACATTTGATCCAGATAAAATTGTTATTGGCGGTGGAGTAAGTGAAGCCGGAAGGATTGTATTTGATAAAATAGAAGAGGAAATGGAAAGAAGATGCCTAAAAACAATTTATAATCATTGTAATGTAGAAAAAGCTGTTTTAGGTAATCAAGCAGGCGTTTTAGGTGCAGCAGCACTAGCTATTTTAGAAAGTAAATAGAATAATGTGTACAGATATATCTGTACACATATTTTAAACCATTTTAGGCAAACGGTTGCACAATTAACTTGATTAAACTGGAGGAAAATATGAAGAAAGTTTGGTGGAAAGAAGTAGTAGCATATCAAATATATCCAAGAAGTTTTATGGACTATAATAACGATGGAATAGGAGATTTAAAAGGAATAATATCAAAGTTAGATTATTTAAAAAATTTAGGTATAGATGTTATTTGGATTTGTCCAATGTATAAGTCACCTAATGATGACAATGGTTATGATATAAGTGATTATCAAGATATAATGAATGATTTTGGAACTATGGACGATTTTAATGAATTATTAATGGAAACTCATAAAAGAAAGATGAAGCTAATAATAGATTTAGTAATTAATCATACTAGTGATGAACATAAGTGGTTTATAGAATCAAAGTCATCAAAGGATAATCCAAAAAGGGATTGGTATATTTGGAGAAAAGGTAAAAATGAATCAGAGCCTAATAATTGGGAAAGTATTTTTAAAGGATCAGCATGGGAATATGACGAACATACTGATGAGTATTTCTTACATTTGTTTACTAAAAGGCAACCGGATTTAAATTGGGAAAATGATGAGGTAAGAAAAGAAATATATAAGATGGTAAACTGGTGGCTTGATAAAGGGATAGATGGATTTAGAATAGATGCCATAAGCCATATAAAGAAAGATATAGAATTTAGTGATATGCCTAATGTAGAAGGTAATAGATATGTAAGTTGCTTTGAAAAGCACATGAATGTTGAAGGGATACATGATTTTTTAGATGAGTTAACTGAAAATACATTTGCAAAATATGATGTTATGACAGTAGCGGAAGCTAATGGGGTAAAGGCTGAAGAAGCAGAAGAGTGGGTTGGAGAAGAAAAAGGTAAATTCAATATGGTCTTTCAATTTGAACATTTGGATTTATGGAATAATGAAGATAATCAAACATTTAATGTAAAGGAATGCAAAGACATATTAACTAGATGGCAAAATGGATTAAATAATAAGGGATGGAATGCATTATTCATAGAAAATCATGATATACCTAGAGTTGTATCAACATGGGGGAGTGATAATGAATATTGGAGAGAAAGTGCAACAGCATTAGGATTAATGTATTTTATGCAGCAAGGAACTCCATTTATTTATCAAGGACAAGAAATTGGAATGACAAATGTAAAATATTCATCTGTAGATAAGTACAATGATATAAAGAGTATAAACGCTTATATTGAAATGAGAGAAAATGGATTTAGTGAGGAAGAATGTATTAAACATTTATGGGCTACATCTAGAGATAATTCTAGAACACCAATGCAATGGAGTGATTCTAAAAATGCAGGATTTTCTAACAATAAACCTTGGATAGAAGTTAATAAAAATTATAAAGACATAAACGTTGAAAAGCAAATTAATGATGAAAATTCAATATTTAATTTTTATAAAACTATGATAAAAATAAGAAAAAATAATAAAGCAGTTATATATGGAGAATATAAATTAATATTAAAGGATGATAATAGTATATATGCTTATATGAGAGAATTAAAGGATGAAAAGTTTATTATAATAACAAACTTAACAAATAAAACAGCTATATATAATTATAAAGATGAATTACTAAAATATGAAAACTTATTGATATCAAATTATAAGGTTTCTAGACATGCTGAATTAAATAATATAAGTTTAAAGCCATATGAAGCAAGAATGTACAAAATAGATTAAATCTATTAATAAGGAGAGAAATAGTAATGGGAAAAATAAATAAAAATAATAAATTAATATCATTTGATTTTTGGCAAAAGTTTGGTAAGGCGCTACTAGTTGTAGTAGCCGTTATGCCAGCAGCTGGACTTATGATTTCTATCGGAAAATTAATAGGGATGTCTGCTGATATATCTATAATAGATACAATTGCAAGGGTTATGGAAGATATAGGGTGGGCTATAATTGGAAACTTACACGTATTGTTTGCAGTTGCTATAGGAGGATCTTGGGCTAAGGAAAGAGCTGGTGGTGCTTTTGCTGGATTGTTATCGTTTATATTAATTAATCGTATCACAGGAGCTATGTTTGGTGTAAACTCAGGTATGCTATCTGATTCAACAGCAACAGTAAATTCATTATTTGGGTCAAAACTTGTTGTAGCTAACTATTTTACAGATATATTAGGTGCTCCAGCATTAAACATGGGAGTATTTGTAGGGATAATTGCAGGATTCTTAGGTGCAGCTTTATATAATAAATATTACAATTACAATAAGTTACCTAAAGCGTTAGATTTCTTTAATGGAAAAAGATTTGTTCCTTTCGTAGTTATTCTAGGATCAGTGGTTACAGCTATAGTACTATCAATTGTTTGGCCATTTATACAAGGAGCTTTAAATAGCTTTGGAGTTTGGTTAGCAGAATCACAAGACACAGCACCAGTTTTAGCGCCATTTGTATATGGAGCATTAGAACGTTTATTATTACCATTTGGGTTACATCATATGCTAACAGTTCCAGTAAACTATACAGAACTTGGTGGTGTATATCAAATATTAACAGGTCAATCAGCAGGCACATTAGTAGCGGGTCAAGATCCATTATGGTTAGCATGGATAGGTGATTTAATAAACTTAAAAGATGCAGGTAATATCTCAGAATACAACACATTATTAACTAGTATAGTTCCAGCAAGGTTTAAAGCTGGTCAAGTTATTCTTTCAAGTGCATCATTATTAGGAGTAGCACTTGCAATGTATAAGAATGTTGAACCAGATAAAAAAAGTAAATATAAGACAATATTTTTATCCGGCGGGTTAGCAGTATTTTTAACTGGTGTTACAGAACCAATTGAATTTATGTTTATGTTTATATCACCTATATTATATGTAGTATATTCTATAATAACAGGTATAGGCTTTGCATTAGCAGATATTATTCAATTAAGAGTCCATGCCTTTGGATTTATAGAATTATTGACAAGAATTCCAATGATGGTTAATGCAGGATTAGTAAGAGATATAATTAATTTTATAATTGCATGCTTAGTATTCTTTGGATTAAATTATGGAATATTTAGTGTATTAATTAAAAGATTCAATATTCCAACCCCAGGACGAAACGGGAACTATATAGATTCAGAAACTGAAGATACAAACATTTCATCTAATAATAATAATTTAAATACAGCAAATGATTTACAAGCAGTTAGGATAATATCACTATTAGGGGAAAAGGATAACATAGAAGATATAGATGCATGTATGACAAGATTAAGAGTTACTGTTAAAGATATGAATTTAGTAGCCGAAGAAAAAGAATGGAAAAGGAATGGAGCTTTAGGACTTATATTAAAAGATAAGGGAGTTCAAGCTATATATGGTCCAAAAGCGGATGTGTTAAAATCAAATATACAAGATATATTAGGAGTTTAAGATGAAGTTATTAACACTTAACTGCCATTCATGGATGGAAGAAAACCAATTAGAAAAAATAAAGTATTTGGCAGAAACAATAAAGGAAAAACAATATGATGTTATAGCACTTCAAGAGGTAAGTCAAGGTATACAAAAGAAAATAGTTAGTGAAGATATAAAAGAAGATAATTTCATTTATCTACTAAATAAAGAGCTTAATAACTTGGGAGAGTTTAATTACAAATATGTATGGGATTTCTCACATATAGGATATGATATATACGAAGAAGGCTTATCTATACTCACTAGGCATAAAATTAAAGACATAGAATCATTTTATATAACCAAAAGTAGTGAAAAAACTTTCTATAAAAGCAGAAAGATAATAAAATGTACTATAGCTATAGAGAACAAGAGTATTGATTTTTTTACATGTCACTTAGGCTGGTGGAATGATGAATCTGAACCTTTTAAATATCAAGTAGATAATCTAGTAAGTAAGATTAATAAGTTAAGTTTTATAATGGGGGATATTAATAATAATGCTTTCATTAGAAATGAGGGATATGATTATTTATTAAATAAAGGATTAATTGACACTTATAATATTGCATTAGATAAAGATAGTGGTATAACAGTTCAAGGAGAAATTGCAGGATGGGAAGGCGAACGAGAAAGTAAAAGGCTAGATATAATATTTACAAATGAAAGTGTTAATGTAAAAAGATCTAATATAATATTTAATGATAGAAATAAAAATATTATCTCTGATCATTATGGAGTAGAGGTAGAGATTATATAAAAGAAAAGAGTTCAATTATAAAATTGAACTCTTTTTAATTGTTCTCTTTTTTGCTTGTAAAAATAGATTTATAATTAAAGTATACAAAATTTAAAAATATTGTATAAGCTTTATTAGGAGATGGCAGTATGGTATATGGAGAAAATATATATTTAAGAGATCCAGTAAGAGAAGATATAGATATTTTATATGATATTTGTGCAGATAAAGAAGTACTTAAGTATAATGGTTTATATACAGGAATTATGACTAAGGAATATATAAGAAGTCAATTTCATCATTTTACAAAACCAAATAAAAAAGAATTAGTTATAGTAACCAAAGATAGTGACATGATAGGTTATGTTTATTATAAGGAAAATAGTTATACAAGGGATGTATATTCAATAGGTATAACTATTGGTAAGGGATATTGGGGGAACGGATATGGTAAAGACTCAATAAGAACATTATGTAATTATCTATTTAATAAAAGGAAAGCCCATAAGATTGAATTAGAAGTTGTAAAAGAAAATATTAGGGCTATAAACTGTTATAAGAAATGTGGTTTTAAAGAAGAAGGTATAAGAAGAAGTAAATATTATATTGGTGGTAAATATTTAGATACTATAGTTATGGGATTACTTAAAGAAGAATTTATTCAATACATAGGGGAATAATTTAATATAGAATACTTTTAGGAGTGTGGTTATGGGAATAAGATTTATATTTGGAAGGGCAGGTACAGGAAAAAGTAGATTTTGCCTTGAGCAAATAAAAAAGAAAATAGAGAATTATGATAGTCAAAACAAATTAATTCTAATAGTACCGGAGCAGTATACTTTTGATACAGAAAAAAAATTCCTTGATATAGTAACAGAAAAAGGCTTATTAAGAGGAGAAGTATTAAGCTTTAAGAGAATGGCTCATAGAGTATCAGAAGAATGTGGTGGACGAACAGAGCTTAGAATAAGTGACGCAGGAAGAAACATGCTTATTTATAAGTTATTAAAGGATAAGGTTGATGAATTACAATACTTTAATAGAATGGCTAAACAACAAGGATTTTCATCAATAATATCAAAAATAATAACAGAATTTAAAAAATATAATATTTCCACGGAAATATTAAGTTCAAAAGAAGAAGAAATAAATGATGAAGAACTTAAGAAAAAAATGAATGATTTAAAATTAATATATAATAATTTTAATAATATTCTTCATAAAAATTTTATTGATTCAGATGATGAATTAACCTTTTTAGCAAAGAGATTAAAAGGTTGTAATACTTATGATGATGCAGAAATCTGGATAGATGAATTTACTACATTTACACCTCAACAATTAGAGGTTATAAAAGTGCTTGCAAAGAAGGCTAAGGTTGTAAACATAACTTTATGTAGTGATTCTTTAAGTGGAGGCGCTGATGTAGATTATACAGATATATTTGATGCTATAAAAAATACTGAAAACTCTATATTAAGAATTATGAAAGAGGAAAATTTATCATACTTAGAGCCAATTAATTTAAATAAAGGATATTCATATAGGTTTTTAAATAGTGAAGACTTACAACATTTAGAGAGACACTTTTTTACCTATCCATTTAAAGAGTATAAGGGAAAAGATAATAATGTAAGAATATATAAGGCAAATAATAGCTATGATGAAATTGAAGTTGTGGCGAAGGATATCTTAAGAATGGTTAGAGATAATGGTTATAGATTTAAAGATATAGCTGTTGTTTGTAGAAATATACATGAGTATGAAAAAATATCTACAGTTATTTTTAATGAATACAATATACCATTTTTCATAGATAAAAAAAGAGAAATACTTAATAACCCATTAGTAGTAGTTATCATTTCATCGCTTGAAATATTAGCAAGTAATTGGTCTTATGAAAGTGTATTTAAATATCTAAAAAGTGGATTAGTAAATGTTGAAAGAGATTATATTGATATATTAGAAAATTATATACTAGCTAATGGAATAAAGGGGTATAAATGGACTAAAGATCTTTATGATAAAGATAATATTTCAGAAGAAGAAAATGTAATTATAGAAATTATGGAAGAAATAAGGTATCCTTTAATGAATTTACATAATAAGTTAAAGGGAAAGCATAAGGTAAAGGATTTTGCAACAGATTTATATGAGTTTTTAAATGAACTAAATGTATTTAAAACTTTAGAAAGATGGTTAGAAGAGTTTAATTCACTTGGCCTTCAGGATAAGATAAAGGAATATATACAAGTTCCTGAAATGGTAATAGAAATTCTAGATCAAGTTGTAGAGGTTTTAGGGGATGAAGTATTAGATATAAAGGAATTTACTAAAATACTTATATCAGGCTTTGAAGAAAAGGAGATAGGAGTAATTCCTATGTCTTTAGATCAAGTAAATATAGGTGATATATCAAGAGTTAAAGGTAGGGAAGTAAAAGCTTTATATTTAATAGGAGTAAATGATGGTGTAATACCAGCTGCAAATAAAGAAGAGGGAATTATAAGTGATAGAGAGAGAGACATTCTAAGAAATATAGGAATAAGATTAGCTTCAGATACAAAGAGCAGAGCTTTTGAAGAACAATTTATAGTTTACACAGCGTTAACTATACCTTCAGAATATTTAATGATAACATTCCCTATGGCAGATTTTGAAGGTAAATCATTAAGACCGTCTATAATAATTCCAAGGCTAAAAAAAATATTGCCAAATGTAGTAGAAGAAAGTGAAATTTATAATATAAGGGACAGAAGAGATAAGTTTAACAAAATAACTGCCCCTACTCCTACATTTAATGAACTTATTTCAGCACTTAGAATGGAATTTGAAAAAGAGAATGTAGATGAATATTGGGAACAGGCTTTCAAATGGTTTGAGAGTAATGAAGAATTTAAAAATAAATCAAATACAATGTTTAAGGGATTAACATACACTAATTTAGTTGAGAAAATTCCTAGAGAGAAAATAAAGAGGTTATATCAATCAGAAAACAAAAAACTTATATTTAATGTTTCTAGAATAGAAAAATATGCTCAATGTCCTTTTTCTTACTATATTCAGTATGGGCTAAAGGCAAAAGATAGAAAAGTATATGAATTTTCTGCTCCAGATTTAGGATCATTTATGCATAATGTATTAGATGATTTTACAAATACAATTAGAAATGAAAAAATTGCATGGTCTGATTTAAATAAAGAAAGATGTAAGTTAATAGTGAACGAATTAGTTGATAAAAGGTTAGAAGGTGATTCAAACTCAATATTAAATAGTACAAAGAAGTATAAATACTTTGCAGATAGATTTAAGAGAACTATAACTAAATCTGTTATGGTTATATCAGAGCAAATGAGAAAAGGAAAGTTTGAAGTTTTTAAAAATGAGTTTGCTTTTGGAGGATTCAGTGATGGAGAACCAATAAAAATAGATTTACCATCAAATGAAACGGTATATCTAGTTGGAAGAGTAGATAGAATTGATACTTTAGATTTAGATGGTAATACTTATATAAAAATAGTCGACTATAAATCAGGAGCTAAAAGATTTAACTTAACAGAAGTTTATTATGGTCTTCAAATACAGCTATTGGTTTACTTAGATGCCCTTATAAAAAATTCAAAGTATATATTACACAAGCAGGCAATGCCAGGGGCTATATTATATTTTAGAATTGATGATCCAATAATAAAATCTAAAAAGCAACTTACTGAAGAAGAAATAAAAGATAATATATTAAAGGAATTAAAGATGAGTGGATTACTTCTTAAGGATATAAATGTTGTTAAGGCTATGGATAATGACATGGAGTCATATTCATTAATAATACCAGCTGCAATAAAGAGAGATGGTAATTTTACATCAAGTAGCTCTGTAATAACTGAAGAACAATTTGCTATATTAAGAAAATATGTTAATGATAAGATGTCGGAGATATGTGAGGAAATGTTAAGCGGTGAAATAAAAATAGAACCTTGCAAAAATAATAGTACAGCATATTGTAGTTATTGTGACTATTCATCAGTATGCCAATTTGATACAGCAATAGAAAATAATAAATATAAGGTGGTATTAAAGAAAAGTAATGATGAAGCTTGGAAACTAATAAAAAATGAGGTAGAGAAGGGAGGTAACAACTAATTATGAGTGATACAAAATGGACTGAAGATCAGCTTAAGGCAATAACTACTAGGGGATGTAACTTACTTGTAGCTGCAGCAGCTGGTTCAGGAAAGACAGCAGTTTTAGTAGAAAGAATTATAAGAATAATAACTAATGAAAACAATCCAGTTGATATAGATAGATTGTTAGTTGTTACATTCACATCTGCAGCAGCAGCAGAAATGAGAGAAAGAATAGCAGCTGCAATATCAAAGGCATTAGAAGTGAATCCAAATTCAAAAGTGCTTCAAAGACAATTAACTCTCCTAAGTAGAGCGAATATAACAACAATGCATTCATTTTGCTTGGATGTCATAAAAAACTATTATCATGTTATAGATTTAGATCCTACATTTAGAATCGCTGATGAAACAGAAAATACATTATTAAAGTTAGAAGTTATAAATGATATGTTTGAAGATTATTATGAAAGCGAAAATATAGAGTTTAGAAATCTAATAGAAGCATATAGTGGGTCAAGAGATGATCAAAGATTAAAAGATATAATACTTGATTTATATAGATTTTCAATGAGTGGACCTTGGCCAGAAAAGTGGTTAGTTAATAATGCAGAACGATTTAATATAGAAACTATAGAAGAATTAAATAAAACTATATGGATAGGTATATTAAAGGAAACTATAAGTATAGAAGTAACTGGATATATTAAAATATTAGAAAAGGCTATAGGTATAATAAGAGACACTGAAGGTTTAGAACCATATGAAGCAACTTTCTTAGATGACTTAGATATGTTTAAGAAGGTTGAAGAATCATTAAACTTAGGAATAAGAGAACTTTATACCTCTATTAATAGTATAAGTTTTTCTAGATTAAAATCTGTGAAAAAAGATAAGGTTTCTGATGAAGAAAATTTAGAAAGAGTTAAAAGTATAAGGGATAGCATCAAAAAGAAGACATCAAAACTAATTGAAGATAGTTTTTCAATGACAATAGAAGATGCTTTAAATGGAATAAAAAATTCATATCCTTATATGAAAATGATAAGTAGGTTAACCTTAGAGTTTATAAATAGATTTAAGGAAAAGAAGAGAGAAAGAAATATTCTAGATTTTAATGATTTAGAGCATTTATGCTTAAAGATATTAATAAAAAGCGATGAAGACAACAATATAAATCCATCTAGTGTTGCAAATGGATTTAGAGAATACTTTGATGAAGTACTAGTTGATGAATATCAAGATTCTAATAATGTTCAGGAAGCAATAATAGATTTAGTTTCTAGAAAAACATTAGAGAATCCAAATGTTTTTATGGTGGGAGATGTCAAGCAAAGCATATATAGATTTAGGCAGGCAAAACCTGAGTTGTTTTTAGATAAATATAATAAATATTCACTAGAAGATAGTGAAGTAAATAGAAAAATACAATTATATAAGAATTTTAGAAGTAGAGAAGAAGTAATTAGTGGAGTAAATTATATATTTAAAGAAGTAATGTCTAAGACTGTAGGTGAACTTGAATATAATGATGATGAAGCTCTTAATCTTGGAGCTAGTTACAAAGAAAATAATGACGATAATACAATTATTGCAGGACCAATAGAACTTCATATTCTTGATAAGTCAGGGGAATATACCAATGAGATAGAAGAAGAATATGAGGGGGATAATTTAGTAGAAGAGGAAGAAGATATTGATTCAATAGGACTAGAGGCAAGGATAGTTGCTAGAAGGATAAGAGAATTACTAAATCCAGAGCTTAATACAGGAAAGCTATTTAAGGTTTTAGATAAAGAAACCGGAGAATATAGGCCATTAAAATATAAAGATATAGTTATATTACTTAGAGCAACTAGAAATTGGTCGGAAATATTCTTAGAGGAAATTGGATCAGAAGGAATACCTGTTTATGCAGATACAGGAACAGGATATTTTGAAACTATAGAAATAAGAACAATGATGTCATTACTAAAAGTTATAGACAATCCAATGCAAGATGTTCCTATGATTTCTGTATTAAGGTCTCCTTTAGTAAGCTTCAGCGCAGAAGAACTTGGAGATATTAGATTATTAGATAAAGAAAAATATTTCTATGAAATAATAAAAGGTGTCTCTGATAATATATATGAAGTAAATGAAGAACTTAAAAATAAATGCAAAGTCTTTATAAATAACTTAGGAAAGTGGAGAAATAAGTCTATATATACTCCGATAGATGAGTTTATTTGGTATCTTTATATGGATACGGCTTATTATGGTTACGTTGGTGCTATGCCAAATGGTAAGCTAAGACAAGCAAATTTAAAAATATTATTCCAAAGGGCGAAGCAATTTGAGCAAACTAGCTTTAAGGGATTATTTAATTTTATTAACTTTATAAATAAGCTTAGAAATTCATCAGGGGATATGGGAAGTGCAAAAATACTTGGTGAAAATGAAGATGTTGTTAGAATAATGAGTATTCATAAAAGTAAGGGGTTAGAGTTTCCAGTAGTATTTACTTGTGGTTTCGGTAAGCAATTTAACTTAATGGATTTAAATAAATCTATTCTATATCATGATGATCTTGGATTTGGACCAGATTATGTTGATTTAGAAAGAAGAAATTCATATAGTACCTTAGCTAAGGAAGCAATAAAGAAGAAAATATTACTTGAGACTCTTTCAGAAGAAATGAGAATACTATATGTTGCATTTACAAGAGCTAAGGAAAAATTAATTATTACAGGAGCAACTAAAAACTTAGAAAAATCAATATCAAGATGGGTTTCATCAGCTGCTTTAGATGAGGATATCGTTCCAGCATCAGAAGTATTAAAAGGAAAGAGTTATTTAGATTGGATTGGAATGGCTATATGTAAGCATAGAGACGGAGAAGAGCTCAGAAAATATATTGGAGCAAATAGTTGTTCAATAATAAATGACTTTTCAACATGGAAGACTAAGATGTGGACTAAAAATTTATTATCTGTGGAAAAAAATGAAGTAGCTGTGGATGAAAATGAAGAAATAGATTTATTTATCAATTCAGATGTAGATTATATAGATAAGGAAATTGAAAGAAGATTAAACTACAAATATAAATATGAGTTATCAGGAAAATTACCAAGTAATGTTTCTGTATCTGATTTAAAAAGGTCTCTTTATAACAATGAAGATGATGATATCATTACAGTAAATATTTTTAGTGATAAAGAATTTTTAAAACCAAAGTTTTTACAAGAGAAAAGAGGCTTATCAGCATCGGAAAGAGGTACAATAGCACACTTTATAATGCAAAAATTAGATTTAAATAAAGTTAATACAAAAGAAGAAATAGATACTCAAATATATTCTATGAAAGATAAAAATTTACTTACTGAAGAAGAAATAAAAGCTATACAAAGAATTAGTTTTATAAGCTTTTTTAAGAGTAATTTAGGAAAAAGAATGTTAAAAGTATTTAATGAAGGCAAGTTAGTTAAAAGAGAGCTTCCTTTTTATACTGAAATTAGTAGTTTAAATATAGATAATACTTTATCGAAGGATGTATATGGAAATGAGAAAGTTAGGCTACAAGGTATAATAGACTGTATATTTGAAGAAGATGATAAAATTGTTTTATTGGATTATAAGACTGATTATGTTGAGTATGGTAAAGAAAGTGAAATTTTAGATAAGTATAGAATACAAATTAAGTACTATAAAGATGCTGTGGAAAAGATAACAGGAAAAGAAGTAAAGGAAAGTTACTTATATTTATTTGGATTAAATAAGGAAATAAAAATAGATGTTTAAAAGATTATAAAGTGAAACCCTATAATATAGATTTTAACTTCTATATTATAGGGAATTTTATTTATTAATAAAATTATTAGATAGTAATATTAGAGTTTCTTTTTTATTTAGTGATGGATTTTCTAAAACTTTTTCTAATAGATATTTTAAAATTTCGCCAACTATTTTTCCAGAGGATAAATTAAGTTCCTCTAATAAGATTTCACCATTTATATCTAAATTTCTTATATATAGTGGCTCTCTTTTTTTTAGTATATCTGAAACAGTATCTTTTATATAATCAACTTTTTTCAAAAAGGGCTTAGGATTATCTAAGGAGCGTATATCAGCACTTTGAAGATCAAATAAAAGATATATAATATCTTCACCTACTTCAAGCAGCAATTTTTTTATTTCATATCTTGTTGGTATATAATTTACTTTTAATACAAGATGGTGTTCTATAAGTTTAGAAACTGAATTTATAGTATAATTATCAAATCTTAAATTTCTTAGTATTTCCTTAGAAATTTTAGCGCCTTCAACATTATGATTTGGAAATCTATAGATACCATCATCTTGAAGAGTTAAGGTATTTAATTTTCCTACATCATGTAAAAGAGCTGAAAGTCTTAAAATAAGATTATTATTTGTTTTGCTAATTACATTAAGAGTATGATCAAAAATATTTCTATTATGATTTATGCTTAGAGGGCTAAAATTAACTAATGAATTTATTTCAGGTAGTATTTCAGCTAAAAGCCCGCTTTTTTGAAGCGTATTTATACCTTCAGATGCATTATTAGAAGTTAGTATCTTACAAAGCTCATCTCTAATTCTTTCTCTACTTATATTATTAATTAATTTAGAATTTTTAATAATAGCATTTAAAGTTGCTTCTTCAATTTTAAAATTTAATTGACAACTAAATCTAATTGCACGAAGCATTCTTAAGGCATCTTCTTTAAATCTTTTATCTGCATCACCAACACAACGTATAAGTTTTTTACTAATGTCATTAATTCCATTAAAATAATCTATAAGCCCAAATGATTTATTATAAGCTAGTGCGTTTATAGTAAAATCTCTTCTAGATAAGTCTTCTTTTATATCAGTAACAAAATTGACGCATGATGGACGTCTATTATCTAAATAATTTCCATCAGTTCTATAAGTTGTAACTTCATATGAATTATTATTAATAAGCACAGTAACTGTACCATGGTTTATACCTGTAGGAATAGTTTTTTCAAAAATAGATAGTGTATCCTCTGGCTTTGCAGATGTAGTAATATCATAGTCTTTGGGCGAACTATTTAAAATAGAATCTCTAACACAGCCACCAACCATGAATGCTTCAAAACCATTATTATAAAAAGTATCTATAATAAATTTAACTTCATTTGGAATATATATATTCATTGTTATCCTGCCTTTAAAATCAATAATATTATTATAAATTAATTATATAATTTATAATAATATTGTAAATAATAAAAGTCATATAAAGTGAGAATAGCTCTCTTTTTATATGACTTATTTTAAAATGTTTAGATAGATTAATTAATTATTATCTTAGTATCATTTGCAACATTATCGTACAACCATTTAGCATCTTCCACATTTAATCTTATACATCCATGAGAAGATGGAGTACCAAGGGTATCATCTAAAATAACTGATTGGGTTTCATCAAAAGGAAGAGAGTGAAATAAGTAATCACCCATAAATTGAACCCAATACTTACCCCCTTGACCAAACTCATCTGAGAAGAACCATTCACCCCTATTAGTAACTGCAAATATTCCTTTAGGAGTTTCTTTACCAGGAAGTCCTGTAGAACAAGAAAATTCTTTAACTAAATCCCAATTATTAGTTGATCCTTTATAAACATAAGTTTTTTGCTCTTCTAAATTTAAGTAAACAAAATAATTAGTTTTACTACTAATGGATAAAGTATTTACATTATTAAGTGTTATAGATTGAAGAATTGCATTAGAAGTATATTCTGAATCATCTCCTTGATATTCTTCTCTAAATTGTTTAATGGATTTAATTTTATTTTCTATTTCTGTTATCTGACTTTTACTTAATAGGCTTGAATCGTATTCTGATAAAAGGTTAATAGCTTTTGTATAATATTTATTAGCGGTCAATTCATCAGCATTTTCAATTAAGTAATCTCTATAAATTGCTTTGCAATCAGATATGTATTCTTGGGCAATTTGATAATCATTTTCTAATGACTTAGGAATAAGACTAAAGTACTTCATAGCTGCCGGATAGTCCTTTGAATTAAAAGCTGAAATACCTAAGTTTAAATAATTATCTTTATTTATATTATTAGAAGCATCATTTGAAGAGATAGTAGTATCTACATTATTATTTGAATTTATGGCTTCAGGTTCATTACCATCGAGAGCTAAAATTAGCTTATCTAATGATGAACTAAGGATATTATAGTCTTTAATTTCAGATAAAACAGTTAATACTTGATTAGTACTAATTTCATTTTTAGATAAAGAAGTACATAATTTATCTACAATATCTGTAAAGTAATCATTTAAATCAGAGTTTAATTGATTTTTCTTTATTAGTAAAATTTTATTATTATTTAATTTAGATTTGGCTTCTAAAAATTCACAATTATTAAATGAATTATAAAAACTATTAGTTATTTCTTCATATTTAGAATTTAAGTAAATATTGGTTCCAAATCCTAATAAAATAAATAAAGTGATAATTGAAAGAATCATAAAAATAGAAATTTTATTTTTGGGTTTGGATTTAGCACTATACATTTAGTAACCTCCTTATAAGATATACTATAATCATTAACAAAAATTATAAAAATTAATCTTAAAAATTTAATTTCAATAAAAAATAACGCCTATTTATAAAAATAACTAAATATGACAAAATAGTTATTAAGTGTTAAATTACTAATAATTGGAGGCAATTATGAAAGAAAATAATATAAATTTTATAAATAAATTTAAAATTAGTTTATACAATATTAAAAAATATAATGACTTGATAATATTGAGATTTTCTCATGCAATAATATACTCGATAATATTGAGTTTAATTGCTGGATCTATACTAGGATGTATTAACTTTTCTAATATAAGTAAATTTCAAAAATTAGTTAAAACGACAATGGAAAATGAAAAATATGAATTTGAATTACATGATGGTATATTAGATTTTAAAAACTCTCCTATAAAAAGTGAATCAGGAAAGTTTATGATTCTAGTTGATACTAATATAGGATTAGAAGATGTAGATACAATAAGAAATATTATTGTACACAAAGATATGGCAATGGTTATTTTGAAAGATGGAATTTATACTAATACGGGCGGGCAGAAAGCAGAATATAAATATAGTGATATGTCGTTATTAGTAGATAATATAAATAATGAAAGCTTAATAAAATCATTAGATTATATGTGGATATTTAAATATATAATTTTTATAGCAAGTATTATAGGGACATATGTAAGTTATATATTTAATTCATTAATACTATCACTGGTAGGATTATTATTAAGTAAAATTAATAATATAAATTTAAAGTACATAGATGTACTTAAGCTATGTATATATTCGATGACTTTACCAATAATAATTAGAATATTTTATCCATTAGGTTCTTTAAGTATTTTAATAGCTGGAGTTTATTTAATACTTTGGATGAATAGAATTAGAAGAGAGGGAACGATATAAACATATTTTATAATTATTATTTAAAATATGTTTATATAAGAAAAGATACTTTACTATAAAAAGTAAAAAAATGTTGTTGGAAAAAAATGTATATGGTAAACTTATTATATGGTTTTTAAGGGAAAGAATCTAGAGCTGTTATGAAGGGAGTTATTATGGTGGCTAATAACGAATTTATGGGAAATGGATTATTAGATAATAAACGAGACATAAGTGAAATTATATTAGAAGGGGACTTTAATTTTACAAAAGAAGAATTAATAAGTATCATAGCACAATTAAATGGAAAAAGTGGTAGGCAGGAAAATTTTTTGCTTAATATTTCTCATGACCTTAGAGGGCATTTAAATGTAATATTAAGTATAATGCAATGTATAGATTATGGAAGTCTATGTATTAATGATAAAAAAGTATTAGAATATATGAATATGGTAAAAAGAAATAGCTTAAAGATGTTAAAGCTAATAAATAATTTAATAGATACAACAAAGTTAGAAAATAATTATTATGTTTTAAATAAAAGGAATATAGATATTATATCTATGGTTGAGGGAACTATAAGTTGTATAGATAAGTATGCAAAGCAAAAGGATATTCAACTTATATTTGATACTAATGAAGAGGAATGTATAATGTCAGTTGACCCAGAAGCTATAGATAGAATTATAATGAATTTAATATCAAATGCTATTAAATTTTCATATAGTAACACAAATGTGTATATAAATATGCTTGTTATAGAAGATAAAATAAGGATTTCTATAAAGGATGAGGGGCCAGGAATATCACAAGAATATCAAGAGAAAATATTTAATAGATTTTATCAAGTCTCTAAGAAGGACAAAAAAGACGGTTATGGCAGTGGAATAGGATTAGATTTAGTAAATTATTTAGTAAGATCTATGAATGGAGAAATAGAATTAAAAAGTCAATTAGGAAATGGTAGCGAATTCATAATAACATTACCTATAGAAATTGGAGATGAACAAGATAGTTTGGAAAGAGATTTTTGTATGAGAGATAATAGTGGAAAAATACAAATGTTAGAAATAGAGTTTTCGGATATATACAACAATTAGTTGCTTGATTTATTTAAATAGGTATGATAATATAAATATTGTTAAAAAACAATATGCGGTGGTAGCTCAGTTGGATAGAGTAGCTGGCTACGAACCAGTTGGTCGGGGGTTCGAATCCTCTCCGCCGTACCAAAAAGATCTTGAAAATAATAAATTTTCAAGGTCTTTTTTTATTTTAATGCTAAAATTCTACATTAAATTAAGTTATCGGTAAATATAAATAATATGAGAATTAAATTATAGAATAATAAAAAATAAGTATGATGTTATACTCTTTGGAGCAGGTTATAGCTATATATTTAGCAAAAAAATATTTAAATAGAAAAAAACAAAGAAATTTCCTAACATATAGGAAATTTCTTTGTTTTCATAATTATTTTTGTAATTTATAATAAGTATTAATATAGTAGTTATTTTAACTATTAATAGAAGATTTAATAGTTAAGTTATAATATAATAAAGTTATTATTAAAATAAATGGAGGGAATATTATGAGATTGATTGTAAATTGTGATGACTTTGGGTATAGCAAAGCTGTGAATTATGGAATAATTGAAGCTTATAAAAATGGAATTATAACAAGTGCTACTTTAATGGCAGGAATGCCTGGATTTAATCATGCGGTAGAACTGATTAGGGAAAATCCGGGACTAGGTTGTGGAGTTCACCTTACATTAAGTGCGTATAAACCAATATTAAAAACACATAAAACAATAGTAAATGAAAAAGGGGAATTTTATAAAAATTTATCAGAGTGTAAGAACCTTGATAAAATAGATTTAGATGAGGTGTATAATGAATTTTGTGCACAAATTGAAAAAGTAATAAATGCTGGAGTTAATATTACACACTTAGACTCTCATCATCATGTTCATACTTTAGAATTTTTAAAACCAGTTATTGAAAAAATTGTAGATAAATATGACTTACCAATAAGAGGTGGTTTAAATTATAAAATAAACTATGATAAAGTGGTACCTTTTGAAGGAATATTCTATGGCGAAAATGTTTCTGTAGAAACCTTTAAAAATATTATAGAAAAACAATATGACATAGTAGAGGTTATGACACATCCAGCTTATGTAGATAGCTTTTTAATGGAAAATAGTTCTTATAATATAAAAAGGTTAGAAGAGCTCAATGTTCTCACATCAGAAAAACTAAAGAATCTTTTAGCCGAGAATAAAGTATTACTATGTAATTATGAAAGCATATTTTAATTTACTTAGGAAATTTTCCTAAGTAAATTGAAATATTTAATATAGAAGCAAAGAAATTTCCTAATAGATAGGAAGTTTCTTTGCTTTTACAATTATTTTCCGAGTTTATAATAAGTATTAGATGGGGGGAACAATGATGAATAATAGACAAACAAATATTGTAAGGATATTAGGTGAGCAAAAGGAATGGATTACGGGAAAAGAGTTGTCTAGATTATTAAATGTATCAGATAGAACAATTCGTTCTGATATTGATAATATTAATAAATATTATCAAAGCGGTTTAATCAAATCAAATCAAAGGCAAGGATACCATATAGATGAAAGTTTATTGAATGGGTTAAATATTGAAGTAAAGTATTCAATCCCTCAAACACCAAGTGAGCGATGTGTTTTTATGATTCGTCAATTGTTATTTGAAAAAAATGAGATTAACTTAACAATATTGCAATCTCAAATCTATGTAAGCGGATATTCAATTGAAAATGACTTAAAACGTATTCGAAAAATGTTAGAACCCTATCCAAAACTAAGACTTATTCGTTCAAAAAATTATATTTACTTACATGGAGATGAAAGAAGTAAAAGGACTTTGTATAAAGATCTGTTAGCAGCTGAAACAAAAGGAAATTTTTTGAATATAAATAGAATTGCTTCACTTTATAAAAATTTTGATTTGTTGCTAGTTAAAGATATACTTTTAGAGGTTTTTGATGAATATAAGTTTTCTGTAAAGGATATCATGTTTCCGATGCTTGTAATACATATAGGAATAAGTATTGAGAGAATAATGAAATATAACTTTATAAAAACAGATAGAAAAGACAAAGAGTTTTATGAATCAAGAGAGTATAAAATTTCTAAGGAATTTTTTAAAAGAGTATCAGATAAAATAAATATTAAACTTGTAGAAGATGAAATTCAGTTAATGACATTATTATTAATGGGGAAGAACAGTTTGAATTATTCAACAAATTTATTAAATTTAGATAAGAAAAAATTAGATATAGAACAATTAGTAATAAATTTATTAGGGGAAATAAGAGAGTTCTTTGGAACTGATTTTATGGATGATACAGATTTAATAGTTGGTTTAAAAATGCATATTCAAGGAATGGTTTCTAGGGCAAAAAATGCAATTTCTATTGATAATGTATTTTTACAAGATATTAAACGTAAGTATCCATTAGTTTTTGAAATGGGAATATATGCATGTCATATGATTGAAGATAGTCTAGGTTTTAGTGTTAATGAGAATGAAGCTGGTTTTATTGCATTACATTTAGGTGCGGCCAATGAGAGAATGAATAAAAATAGCAAATATAAGGTGATAATTATATCACCACACAATCAATCCTTTTCATCTTTATGTAAGCAAAAGATAGATGATAACTTCGGTGAACGGTTAGATATTATAAAAATATTAAACTATTTTGAGGAGGGTGAGGTCATATCTTACCAGCCAGATTTGATTTTAACATTATCTTCACTTCAACATTCTTTAGATATAATGACAATACAAATTTCTATGTTTATAAGTAGTGAGGATGAAATGAATATATATCAAGCTATTAAGAAACTAGATAAAAAGAAGTTTCAAATTGAATTTAACTCCAAAATATCTAATATTATAAAAAAGGAATTTTTCTATACAAATTTTGATGGAAAAAGTGAGAAAGATATTATTAATAAAATGTGCAATAAGTTAGAAGATCATAAAATTGTTCCTATTGATTTTAAAGAGTCAGTTTTGAAAAGAGAAGAAATGTCTCCAACATCCTTTTTCTATGGGTTTGCAACGCCACATGATTTAAGATCCCAGAGTTATTTATCAACAATTTCAGTAGCACTTTTAAAGAGCCCAGTAAAATGGGGAGTATATGAGGTAAAACTTGTTATGTTACTTGCAATTAATGAAGAAGATAAATCATTATTATTTATGTTTTTAGAATGGTTAGCTAGTACCATTAGCGATGAATTAACATTCTCTGAGTTACTAGAGGTTAAGGATTATGAAGAATTTTTAGAAAGAATAATGGGGTAATTATGAATAAAGAAGTTAAATCTACAAGAGTAAATAAAAGATTAGAAATCAATAATAAATTTAGAGTTTCTCCATCAAAAAGATTATTTGCTTATTTAATAGATCATATAATTTTAGTTTTACTATATGCAATACCTATAAAATATATTTATTCTATTATTACGAAAAAAATTGAGAACAAAATAACACTAGATATGTTTGAGTTCCCCTATGCATTAATGGTATTTACAATATGCTTACTTATTAGTTTTTACTATTTAATTTATTCACCAGTTTATAAACACCCAGGAAAAACTATTGGTAAAAGAGCCTTAGGGCTTAAGGTGGTAAATCAAGATGGAAGCAATCCAGATTTTAGGACAATGTTTATTAGAGAAGGAATTGGAGTTATATTGTTAGAGGGTGCAACTTATCCGATTTCAGGATATCTTTATAGTTTATTAGGACTATTAATAAATACAAATACTGAAAAGATTTTAATATATATTTTTACTGTAATTACAATTATATCAATTATATATGCTTTATTTAATAAGGATAATGCTATGTTTCATGATCGTATTGCTAAAACAAAAGTAATATCAACGAAAGAGTAGAAGGGAGAAATATTATGAATGAAATTGAGTTAGCTTGTTTTAAAATTATTTCAAATGTAGGAATGGCGAGGTCTTCTTATATTGAAGCAATTTCGAAAGCAAAGGATGGAAAGTTTGATATGGCTGAGGAATGTATTAAAGATGGACAAGAATACTTTTCAAAGGGTCATAAAGGTCATGCTGAATTAATTGAAAAAGAAGCAGTAGGAGAAAGTGTAGTATGCTCATTATTATTAGTTCATGCTGAAGATCAATTAATGAGTGCTGAAAATTTTAAAATTATTGCAAATGAAATGATTGATAATTATAAACGTATTATAGCCTTGGAAGAAAAACTAAAATGATGTAAGTATTTCCTAAAAGATAGGAAAGATGGTTCAGTTTATGTAAATGTTTAAATTGGTAAAATAAGAATGGTATTAAATTTATAATAAGGAGGAGAAATATGAAAAAGGTTTATTTATTTTGCAGTGCAGGTATGTCCACAAGTATGTTAGCTAGTTTGATGCAAAAGGTAGCTGATGAACATAACCTACCAATCGAGGTACAAGCATTTCCTGATAATAAAATTGGACAAATTATAGAAGAGAAACATCCAGATATAATTTTACTTGGACCTCAAGTTAAGTATCGATATGACGAAATAGTTAGGCTATATGGGAATACAGGAATACCAATTCAAGTAATTGACCCAGAAGATTATGGAATGATGAAGGGCGATAAAGTTTTAAAGGTAGCTATTCAGCTTTTAAAAGCAAAGAAAAAGTAATTAGGTAAATTAATTTAAGGGAAGAGGGGGAAAAAATTATGTTAAAAAGATTAGAAAATATTTTAATGCCATTAGCTGAAAAAATAGGACGTAATAAATATTTAATGTCAATTCGTGATGGTTTCTTAATATCAACTCCATTACTAATTGTTGGTTCATTCTTCTTATTAATTGCTAACTTTCCAATCCCAGGATGGAATGATTTTTTTACTAATATATTAGGTGAGGGATGGGATGGATTCTTAGCAAAACCAGTATCTGCAACATTTGATGTTATGGCATTATTAGCTGTTGTTGGAATTGCCTATTCATTTTCAGAGAAAATGAAAGTTGATAAGCTTTTTGGAGCTGCAACTGCTTTAGTAAGTTGGCTTATATTAATGCCATACAAGGTTCCGGTTAAAGCAGAATTAAGTAAAACAGGAGAGGCTTTCCTTGTTAATGGTATTCCAACAGGGTGGACAGGTGCTAAAGGAATATTCATAGGAATCATATGTGCATTTGCTGCTGTTCACATATACTCATGGGTAAATAAAAAAGGTTGGGTAATTAAAATGCCAGCAGGTGTTCCACCAACTGTAACAAAATCATTTGCTGCATTAATTCCAGCAGGTGTAGTTATGATAATATTTTGTGCAATAAATTGGTTATTTGCATTAACACCATATGAAAATGCCTTTAATTTTATATATGTGATTTTACAAACTCCATTACTTAATTTAGGAAACACTTTAGGAGCTATGATTACTGCTTATATATTCTTACATTTCTTCTGGTTCTTCGGAGTAAATGGGGGATCGGTTGTAGGAGCAGTATTTAATCCAATACTTCAAACATTAGCTGCAGAAAACTTGCAAGCATTAAAAGATGGACTACCTATACCAAATATAATATCCCAACAATTCCAAGATTTGTTTGCAACATTTGGGGTATGATTGCTACTTGGAGAATGGCTGCTGAAGGGATTACTAAAGGTGCTGAAATTTTAAAAAGAGGTGGATGTGCAGGAGATGCAATTGAATCAGCAATTAAGGAAGTAGAGGACTTTCCGTATTATAAATCAGTTGGATATGGAGGGCTTCCAAATGAAGAAATGGAAGTTGAACTAGATGCAGCTTATATGGATGGAGATACATTTGATATTGGTGCTGTTGCGGCAATTAAAGATTTTGCTAATCCAATTTCAATTGCACGTTCATTAAGTAATGAAAAAGTAAATTGTGTGCTTGTTGGAGAGGGAGCGGAGAAATATGCACATAAATTAGGATTTGAGAGAAAAAACATGTTGAGTGATCGTGCTAAAGCACATTATAGAAAACGTGTTAAAGAAGTTAAAGAGCAAGAACTTAAACCATACATTGGACATGATACAGTTGGGATGGTATGTTTAGATGCTAGTGGTAAAATGGTTTCTGGAACATCGACAAGTGGATTATTTATGAAAAGAAAAGGGCGTGTTGGAGATTCTCCAATTATTGGATCAGGGTTATATGTAGATAGTGAGGTAGGTGGTGCTAGTGCAACTGGATTAGGTGAAGACCTAATGAAGGGGTGTATCTCCTATGAGATTGTTAGATTAATGAGTGAAGGAGTACATCCTCAAAGGGCTTGTGAATTAGCAGTAAATAAACTAAATGAAAAATTAAAGAAAAGACGTGGAGAAGCTGGGGATTTATCTTTAGTGGCAATGAATAATAAAGGTGAATGGGGAGTTGCTACGAATATTGGAGGATTTTCATTTGCAGTAGTAGTGGAAGGTAAGGATACAGAAATTTATTTAACTGAAAATATAAATGGCAAGTTTGTTCATAAATTAGCAACTCAAGAATGGCTTAATAATTATATGAAAACGCGTATGGCACCAATTGAGGAATAGGAGATAATTTCATGAGAGATAAAATAATAAAAAAAGTTGAAGAAGTTTCTCCATTAATGATTGAAAAAATAAAAGAAATAATTTCAATTAATAGCATTGAGTCAGAGGCAATAAAAGAAGCCCCTTTTGGTAAAGGGATAAAAGAAGCTTTACTTAAAGCTTTGGAAATTTCACAGGAATTAGGTTTTGAAAGTGTTAATATGGATTCTTACTTAGGATATGCTCGTTATGGAAAAGGTAGTGAATATGTATGTGCAATTGGACATTTAGATGTTGTTCCAGTTGGTGATGGATGGAGACATCCACCATTCAGTGCTTACGAAGAAGATGGATTTATCTACTCAAGAGGAATATTAGATAATAAGGGACCTATTTTTGCATGCTTATTTGGGCTATATGCCTTAAAAGAGTTAGGAATTAAATTAAGCAAGGAAGTTAGAATAATATTTGGTTGTGATGAGGAAAGTGGATTTGAAGACTTAAAGTATTATTTAAAGCATGAATTACCACCTATATATGGGTTTACACCAGATTGTAAATATCCTGTTATTTATGCGGAAAGAGGTAGAGCAGTAATTAAAGTATCTTCAACATTAGATAATTTAGGAGAGTTTTTTGAATTTATAAACCAATATTTTATAAATGCAAAAAATAATGGTGAGAATTTAGGCATTGATGTCAATGATAAAGAATTTGGAGAAACATTAATGAGGAATTATCAATTAAGTATGGAAGAAGACTTAGCAACATTTAGAGTTTCAATTAGCTATCCAGCTAGTATTAGTATTGACAAAATAATAAATCAATGTAATATTAAAGCAAAAACATTAAAAGTAGAATTAGAAAGTCACTTTAAGCCTGTTAAATTTAAGAAAGATTGCTTTTTAGTAGAAACATTGCAAAAGTGTTATGAGGAAGTAACAGGACTTGATGGTACTCCTGTTACAACAACAGGAGGAACTTACGCAAAGATAATGCCTAACATTGTTCCCTTTGGACCAAGTTTTCCAGGTCAGAAGGGGATAGGGCATAATCCAAATGAGTGGATGAGTATAGAGGATATAATTACAAATGCTAAAATATATGCATTAAGTTTATATGAACTTGCAAAATAGTTTATAAAAAATGTCCTAATAAAAAGATAAAGAATCTAAAAAGAGGGGTTGTTTATATGAATAAATACGTAGAAATATGCTGTGGCAGTTATTACGATGCACTTGAAAGCTATAAAGGTGGTGCGAAAAGAATAGAATTAAATTCAGCATTACATTTAGGTGGATTAACACCATCACTTGCATCTTTAAAAATGACAAAACAAAATACTAAGCTTAAAGTTATTTGTATGATTCGTCCTAGAGGTGGTGGATTTTTTTATAATAAGGAAGATGTTGAAGTAATGTTTGCAGATGCAGAAATACTTATGAAAAATGGTGCTGATGGTTTAGCATTTGGTTTTTTAAATGAAGATACTACAATTAATAAGGCTTTAACTAAAGACATGGTTGAATTAATTCATAAGTATAATGGTGAAGCTGTTTTTCATAGGGCATTTGATTGTGTAAGAAAGCCTGGTGAAACTATGAAGGAATTAATTGAAATTGGTGTTGATAGAGTGTTAACAAGTGGATTAAAAGAAAAGGCATGGGATGGTAGAGTAATGCTTGCTCATCTACAAAAGGAATATGGTGATAAGATTGAAATTCTTGCAGGTAGTGGTATTAATGATAAAAATGCAGTTAAATTAATGAATGAAACTGGGATTTATCAAATACATTCATCTTGTAAGGACTGGTTAAGTGATCCAACAACATCAACAGAAAGCGTTAGTTATTCATATGCAAATTTTCCTAATGAAAATAATTATGATGTTGTCTCAAGCTTGAAGGTATCTACTTTAGTAGGAAGTGTATTAAATGAAAGATAATAAAATAACTAAAGCCTTAATAACAATAGTAGCAGTTTTTTTATCTTCATTGTTACAGGCATATGTTATTCAGGTTTTTATACAACCATCAAATTTACTTTCAAGTGGATTTACTGGAGTAGCTATTCTTATTGATAAGATTACGTCCCTATATGGAGGTAATATTTCTGTTTCACTTGCAAATGTAGCACTTAATATACCAGTAGCATTTATTTGCTATAAGCATATTAGTCCAAGGTTTACTTTTTTTTCATTAACTCAAGTATTTTTAACAAGCTTACTTTTAAAGCTTTGTAACTTTACACCCATATTTGATGATTTACTATTAAATGTGGCTTTTGGTGGATTTGCTTATGGAATATCTGTTGTATTTGCATTGAAAGGAAACGCATCAACAGGTGGGACAGACTTTATAGCATTATTTGTATCTAATAAAATAGGAAAATCGATTTGGGAACATGTATTTGTGTTTAATACTATAATATTAATTATATTTGGAGCCATGTTTGGATGGCTATATGCAGGATATTCTATTTTGTTCCAATTTATTTCAACAAAAACTATATCAACTTTTCATCATCGTTATGAGCGTGTAACTTTACAAATTACTACTCAAAAAGATGAAGAAATAATTGAGGAATATATAAAGGGGTATCGTCATGGTATTTCATGCATTGATGCAGTTGGTGGATATAGCAAAAAGAAAATGAAGCTTCTCCATACTGTTGTTTCATCATATGAAGTTAATGAAATTGTAAGCTTAATGAAAAAGATTGATCCTAAGATAATTATTAATGTACTAAAAACGGAAACTTTCTTTGGTGGTTTTTATAGGAAACCAATAGAGTAATATTACTTAGTAAGTTATTTATAAGTGGATAAAATTATTACCCTTTGGATAAATTAAAAACATATAAACTTGAAAAGAAAGGCTAATAGTATGAATGTAGATATATTAATAAATCAACTAGATAACCACAATGAAGCAAATATATTAGCAACAAAAAGATTTAATCCAAAGGAAGTATTATTCATATATGATAAAGGAAAGATGGACTTAATAAATACGGTAGAAAACTATTATAAAAATTATATTTCAACAGTTAAGTTTAATAAGGTTCTAATAGAAGAAGGAAATATAGCTTTATTAAATCAAATTATAAATGAGAATAAAAATAGAAGTATATTAATTAATTTAACGGGAGGAAGTAGAATAAATTCCTTAACATTATTTAATATATCTAAAGATAGCTCATTAAAATCAATATATATAGATGTTAAAAATAAGAATTTATATATTTTTGATAAGGATATAGAGGTTATTAAAGAAGAGTATGAAGATATGCAATTAGAGAAAATAATAAAGGCATCAGGAGGAACTCTTTTAAGTGATTCAAGTGATCTTTCTAATAAAGAAGATTTAATTTATTTAACAAAAAAAATATATAAAAATTTAGATTTGTGGCATAAATACAAACAAAAATTATATGATGCCAATATATTCATTCATCATTATGAGGATTCTAAAACTGTTACTATAAAAGCACAACTTTTATTAGAAGAAGAAAAAAATTTGATAAGTAAAATACTTAAAAAACTAAGAGAAAAGGGTGGAGTAGATTATAGTCAAATTTCTAATGGAGAAATTAAAGTTAATTTTAAGAATGAATATTTAAAGTCATTTATATTTAAAAGTGGAACATGGCTAGAAATAGCTACAAATATAATGATTAGAGAAATAAAAGAAATAGATGAAGTGAAAAGTGGCGTTATGTTCTTATGGAATGATAAAAGTAACATAGTAAAAAATGAATTAGATGTAATTGCAGTAAAAGATGCCATTCCTATTTTTATATCATGCAAAGATAGTGATAAGTACAATGAAGAAGCATTAAATGAATTAGATGTATATAGTAAACAAATTGGTGGGAATAGAGCTTTTAAAATTTTAGTTGCAACAAAGGAGCCAATAAAGCTTGCAGTAAAAGAAAGAGCTAAAGAAATGGGAATAAATCTTATAATATTTAATGGAAGTGAAGAAAATTTTAAATCTCAAATAAAAAAAATAATTATAAATAAGAATAAAGAATGATTTAAAAGTAGATTTTCAAATTTTGAAATTGTTTTCTTTGATATGTATATATAATAAAAGTATAAAGTAATATATTAAAGTTATGGGGGTTGGGCATATGAATAAAAAAGGTTTAAAGATAGTTACAATAGGTGGAGGATCAAGTTATACACCTGAATTAGTAGAAGGTTTAATAAAAAGATATGATGAAATGCCTGTAAGCGACTATTGGTTAGTTGATATTGAAGACGGAAAAGAAAAGTTAGAAATTGTTGGTGCATTAGCTAAAAGAATGGTAGAAAAAGCAGGAGTACCAATGAATATACATTTAACACTAGATAGAAGAGAAGCATTAAAAGATGCAGATTTTGTAACTACACAATTAAGAGTTGGATTATTACCAGCAAGAGTAAAAGATGAAAGAATTCCATTAAGCCATGGATTTTTGGGACAAGAAACTAATGGAGCTGGTGGCTTATTTAAAGCATTAAGAACAGTACCAGTAATATTAGACATAGCTAAAGATATAAGTGAATTATGTCCAAATGCTTGGTTAATAAACTTTACAAATCCAGCAGGAATAGTTACAGAAGCTTTATTAAGATATGGAGTTCATAAAAAGGTTATAGGTGTATGTAATGTTCCAATTGGATTACAATATGCTTTTGCTGATATATTAGGAGTAAATAGTGATAGAATAACTGTAGATTTTGCAGGATTAAACCATATGGTTTATGCTGAAAAAGTTTATTTAGATGGAAATGATGTTACAGCTGAAATTCTAAAAGAATTAACATCACCTGATTCTAAAACTCAAACAATGGCAAATATAAAAGGTTTTGATTGGGATATAGCAACTATTAGAGCTTTTGGAGTAATTCCTTGTCCTTATCACAGATACTATTACAAGACTAGAGATATGCTTAACAGTGAATTAGAAGAATTCAAAAAAGGTAAAACTAGAGCAGAAGTTGTAATGGAAGTTGAAAAGAAATTATTTGAAATGTATAAAGATGTTAATTTACAAGAAAAGCCTGAAGAATTAGCTAAACGTGGCGGAGCTCACTATTCAGATGTTGCATGTAATGTTATAAACGGAATATATAATGATAAGAATACTATAATTGCAGTAAATACTAGAAATAACGGAACTTTAAAACAATTTGAAGATGAATCAGCAGTAGAAGTAAGCTGTTATATAGGAAAGAATGGTCCAGTACCAGTAGAAACAGTTACTGATTTACCTATATTTGCACAAGGATTAGTTGGACAAATAAAAACATTTGAAAGACTAGCAGCAGAAGCAGCATATACAGGAGATTACAATACAGCACTATTAGCAATGGTAACAAATCCTTTAATTTCAGATGATATAAGAGGAAGAAAATTGCTAAATGAAATGTTACTTGCTCATAAAAAATATCTACCACAATTTAAAAATGTTATAGAAAAAATTGAAAAGGTAGAAAGAGCTGAATTTTAGATAGGGTACAGTTCATATCACATAGATTAAAGAGGGAATAACCAATTAAGATAAGTTAAAGAATAGAGAAATAAGAAAAGAACTCAATATTAAAAAGTGAGTTCTTTTTTTGATTTTCTAATAACAGTTGTCTACTAAAGAAAACTATAAGCTTTTAAATTAGATACTGTTAACTAAATAATTTGTATACTGAAAAAGTATAAATTATGAGTTGCTTTTATAAAGAATTCCATATCTAACATAAATGTATTCAATTAAAAAGCTTAAGTCATATCTATGATTTTGAACATATTCATTAGAATCATTTCTAGGTGGTAGATAAATTATATAGTCACTTCTCTTTATATATTCAGTTTTTTTCTTTTCAGTAATAACCACTACTGTAGCAGGGCTGTTATCTATCTTCTTCCAAAGTCTTTCATGATATAAAGGAAACCTTCCAGTAGGGGAAATAAGAATTGCTAATGAATTTTCATCTAAATCTTCAGCCAATCTTTCTTGTTCTTGAACATCATTAGAATGATAAATAAGCTTAGATAAATTAACTAATTTACGTTGTAAGTCTTGAGCCATAAGTTGGGAAAATTGAGTCCCAAATATGCACACATTGTTACTATTGAAAATAAGCTCAATTACTCTATCAACAATTTTTAAGTCTATGAATGACCTAGAGGTCTCTATTTCATCAATAATTTCTAAGGTCATATTCTTAAATATATCTTCTCTTGAAAGATCATAAGAGATTGCTTTAGGTTTCATAAGACCTTCATTATAATGACCAATATTTATTTTTATATTTTCTTTAAACTCTATTAAACTAGAGTATCCTAATTTGTGACAAAATCTTGTTATAGCAGCTGGTGAAGTAAAGCAAATATCAGCAAGCTTATTTATAGACATTTCTGGAATAGAACGTATATTTCTAAGCATAGTTATTGCTATATTATAATTAATATCATTTTCCTTACTACTATTTAAAAATAATAATAATCTATATATTAAATCCCCCATTAATTTTACTCCTATAATATATTTTCATTATATAAAAAGTTATTTTAAAATACTTTATAATTTATATATTTATCTTAATAATTTAAAAAAGTTAATTTTAAAAATTATGTTATTAGATTTTACTACCTATTACTTCACCCATTAAAACTTTAGATTCAAAACCAAGATCTGTTTGGTGCAATATATCCTCATCAATTTTTATAGTATTTTTCTTAAATAAAAGAATAGTAGTTGAGCCGCCAAATTTAAAGTATCCTTTTTCTTCGCCTTTTGAAACTTTTTTATTAGGTGTATATGTTTGGATTATAGTTCCAACACATGTGGCACCAACTTCAACGTGAATGATGTCACCAAAATTATCAGATTTAAATATACTCCATTCTCTTTTGTTTTGACAATAAAGTTTGGGAATTCTCTCTAATGCAATAGGGTTAACAGAATAATAATTACCATTTATAAAATTATTTTGTAATGGTAAGCCATTATCAACAAAATGAAACCTATGATAGTCAGTAGGGCAAAGTCTTAATACCATGCATACTCCGCCTTCATATTCATTAGCAACAGAAGCATCACCAATTAATTCCGATAAGCTATAATGAATTCCCTTAACTTGAACTAAATTACTTATATTAATATTTTCGTATGCAAATAATCTTCCATCTCCAGGAGATATAAGGAGATTAGTATCTTTTAAAATAGGTCTTGATTCTTCTTTTAAGGTTCTAACAAAAAAGTCATTGAAACTATTGAATTCATCTATGTTATTAGAACTTATATTCATATCTATATCAAAATCTTTTATAAAAGAAGATATTTTTTTCTTGCTAAAAGAAGTATCACAATAAGAACCATAAATCTTGGAAAACAACTTTTTCTTTACTAAAAGTTCAGTAAGTCCTTTTCCAACTGGCGATTCATAGGACCATTTTATATAGTTTTCTCCAGCAACTTTTTCAATTTCATAATTTTGTGTTTGTCTATTATATACTCTTATCATATAGGTACCTCAAATAAATATTTTTATAGTATTATATTAACATAAAAACACAATAAAAATTCTAATATTATATAAATTACTTTACTTATTTTTAATTATCAAAGATAATTAAATGTAAATAATAAGTTTGGAGGGGATGAGCCTTGTTAGGACATTTAATAGAAGTAGTGACACCAATAGTAATACATCTTTTGGAATTAATGGGGATATTAATAATAATTGTTGGATCTATTAAAGCTTTTTACAGATTTATAGTAAATATGATTACAAAGAAATTCTATCCTATAAAGATAGAATTTGCACAATCATTAACCTTAGCATTGGAATTTAAGCTCGGAGCAGAGATATTAAAGACTGTTATAGTTAGATCAATGGATGAAATGTATATACTGGCAGCAATAATAGTATTAAGAGCTATATTGGCTTTTGTAATTCATTGGGAAATGAAATCTGATTTGGAAAGCAAGATACATAATTAATTATAAAAATTCATATATAATTTTAAATGTTAAATAAAAGTTAAAGTTTTCATTTATTAAACTATTAGTATAATAGCTTTTTATTCCCATTTTGATAAAATTGTTAATAAAGTACATTTTCCACTATAATTTTACATTGTACGCTAACGATTTTTGTCGTAAAATCATAGGTGAAATATATTCTAGAAAATAATAATTAAAAGATAGCAATTATCTCAAAAATGGAGTAAAATAACATTGTTAATAATATAACGATTTTATTTTTTTCACCATGATTATAGGGGGAGTTTTAATGAAAAACATAACTATTAATGGAAATAAAATTCTAGTTAATGAAGATAAAAGTTTAATAAAAATAGCAAAAGATAATGGAATAGATATTCCTGCATTATGTTTTTTAGAAGATTGCAGTAATGTTGGACAATGTGGAGTTTGTTTAGCTGAAATTGAAGGGCAAGATGAATTAGTTAAAGCATGTTGTTTTATTCCAGAAGATGGAATGGTTATTAATACAAATACAGAAAGAGTTCAAGAAGAAGTTAAAAATACAGTTTCATCATTATTAGATAAACATGAGTTCAAGTGTGGACCTTGTAAAAGAAGAGAAAACTGTGAATTCTTAAAACTAGTAATCAAAACTAAGGCAAGGGCATCTAAGCCTTTTATTGTTGCGGATAAAACTGAATATGTAGATGATAGAAGTAAATCAATAGTTTTAGATAGAACTAAATGTGTTAAATGTGGAAGGTGCGTAGCAGCATGTAAAGTAAAGACTGGAACGGAATCAATAAAGTTTATAGAAGTTAATGGGGAAAATATTATTGGACCAGAAAATTTAAAGTGCTTTGATGAAACTAATTGTTTATTATGTGGACAATGCGTAGCAGCATGCCCTGTAGATGCTTTATCAGAGAAATCTCATATGGATAGAGTTAAAGAAGCTTTAGATAATGAACAGCATGTTATAGTTGCAATGGCACCATCTGTTAGAACTGCTATGGGTGAATTATTTAAGATGGGTTATGGGGTAGATGTTACAGGTAAATTATATACAGCATTAAGACATCTTGGATTTGATAAGATTTTTGATATAAATTTTGGCGCAGATATGACTATAATGGAGGAAGCTACAGAGTTAGTTCAAAGAATTAAAGCTGGTGGACCATTCCCTATGTTTACATCATGTTGTCCAGCTTGGGTTAGACAAGTTGAAAATTATTATCCGAAATTTTTAGAAAATTTATCAAGTGCTAAATCACCACAACAAATATTTGGTACAGCAAGTAAAACATACTACCCACAAGTTGCAGATATAGATCCAAAAAGAGTATTCACGGTAACTATAATGCCTTGTACAGCTAAAAAATATGAAGCAGATAGACCAGAGATGGAAAATGATGGTTTAAGAAATATAGATGCAGTAATAACAACAAGAGAATTAGCAAAAATGATTAAAGATGCAAAAATAGATTTTGCTAAATTAGAGGACAGTAAAGCAGATCCAGCAATGGGAGAGTATACTGGAGCAGGTGCTATATTCGGAGCTACTGGTGGAGTTATGGAAGCAGCTTTAAGATCAGCTAAGGATTTTGTTGAAGGTAAAGATTTGGAAAATATAGAATATGAACAAGTAAGAGGTTTAGCAGGAATAAAGGAAGCAACAGTTGAAATTGGGGGAGAAAGCTATAACATTGCAGTTATAAATGGAGCTTCTAATGTATTCAGTTTTATGAATAGTGATAATTTTGATAAAAAGAAATATCACTTCATAGAAGTAATGGCATGTCCAGGGGGATGTGTAAATGGTGGTGGACAACCTCACGTAAATGCATCAGATAGATTAACGATGGATATTAGAAGTGTGAGAGCATCAGTATTATACAATCAAGATAAAAATATGCTAAAGAAAAGAAAGTCACACGAGAATGGTGCTTTAAATAAAATGTATGAAACATATATGGGAGAGCCAGGTCACGGAAAAGCTCATGAATTACTTCACTTTAAATATACTAAATAAATTAAGTTAAAATAAAAAAGCAAAATAGCATCACAATGTTATTTTGTTTTTTTTATTTTACCCCTGGGGTGTAAAATTTTTAAAATATGTATATTTTTACCTTTTAGATAAAGGGGTTAAATTTAATGTTTTGTAAAAATACTTAGCTATTATGTGACTTTGTTACATCTTAAATCAAGAAATGAACATATAATCTGAACTATAGTATTTATATTTTATGGGGAGGAACATTATGTCTAGACAAATAATAAGAAAAAAGGCTTATGTTGATACAAAATATTGTGTTGCATGTGGAGAATGTCAGAAAAATTGTCCGCTAAATGCAATAACTGTATATAAGGGGATTTATGCAAAAGTTGATTTTGATAAATGCGTTGGATGTTCTAAATGTGCAAAAGTATGCCCTGCATCTATTATCGAGATAAAGGAAGGTGAAGTTTAATTATGAAGAATATAAGTAAAAAGAAATGGTATGATTACTTATGGATTGTAACTGTTTTATATCTGGTTTTAGGATTATTTAATATACTGTTTGCTTGGCTTGGATTAATATGTTTTTTAGTTCCATTAATAATAAGCTTCACTAAATCTAACAAGGCATATTGCAATATATATTGTGGAAGAGGACAATTGTTGAATTTAATGGGAACTAAATTTTCAAGAAATAAGCCAATTCCTAAATTTCTAAAGACAAAATGGTTTAGATATGGATTTTTAATATTCTTTTTATCTATGTTTATTAATATGTTATTTAATACGTATTTAGTTCTTAACGGAACTAATAATTTAAGAGAAGTAATTACTCTTATTTGGACCTTTAAAGTACCATGGAAATTTAATAATTTATCAAATGTAACTCCATGGATTGCTCAATTCTCATTTGGATTTTACAGTATGATGCTTACATCTACTATAATTGGAATTATTACAATGTTTTTATATAAGCCTAGATCATGGTGTGTATATTGCCCAATGGGAACAGCAACACAGGGGATATGTATCATAAAAAATAAGTTAAATAAGGATTCTTGAGGTTTGTCTTCTATATTTAAAAAACTTTGATATTGACAAGTGAACCATATTTTAATAAAATAACTTTAATTAAATAGTTGAGAGTATTTATGTCGCCGGACATAATATTTGTATAAGAAGCATTAGGGATTCATACCATTAGGCCTTTGGGTATGAACCACCTAATGCTTTTATTTTATGAGGAGGTAACTATATGAGAGATTATAAATTGAATAATAGTATTGTTAAAAAATTTGTAAGGTATGTATCACTTAATATAATTAGTATGATAGGACTTTCTTTTTATATACTTGCGGATACATTTTTTATTGCAAATGGAGTAGGTAGTATTGGATTAACTGCTCTAAACTTAGTATTACCTTTATGGAGTTTAGTTAGTGGTATAGGGTTAATGATAGGTATGGGTGCAGGAATAAGGTACTCTATACAAATGGGTAAGAGAAATAAACAAGGAGCAAATAGGATATTTACGCATGCAATTTTTATGGGAATTATTGTGGGTATAATTATAACTATAATTGGAATTCTATTTTCTTATGATATTGTAAAAATTTTAGGAGCAGATGAAACTGTAATTCCATTAGCAGGAAGTTATCTAAAAACACTTCTATCTTTTTCATGTGTATTTATATTAAATAATATAGTAACTATTTTTGTAAGAAATGATAATGAACCTAATTTAGCTATGGTAGCAATGATTTTAGGAAGTTTAAGTAATATAGTTTTGGATTATATATTTATATTTCCATTTAAGCTTGGAATGTTTGGAGCTGCTATTGCAACAGGAGCTACACCAATATTAAGCTTAGCTGTATTATCAATTCATTTTATAAGAAAGAAAAATAGCTTTAAACTTATTAAATGTAAATTTAATAGGGGGGATATAAAAAGCATAATTTCACTAGGAATACCTTCTTTTATCACTGAATTCTCTTCTGGGATAATAATATTAATATTTAATTTTACTATTCTTAGAATATCTTACAATATAGGAGTTGCTGCTTATGGAATAATTGCAAATTTAGCTTTAATAGTAGTAGCAATTTTTACAGGAATAGCTCAAGGTATTCAGCCTATAATTAGTAAAAGTTATGGAGAAGGGAAACTTAAAGATATCAAATTTATATATAAATATGGATTAATACTATCATTAGTATTAGGTATGTTATGTTACTTATTAAGTTTTAATTTTTCCGAGGAAATAGTCAACTTATTTAATAATGAGGGAAATGCAGAATTATTATCTATGGCTGTAAAAGGAATTAATATTTATTTTAGTGCATTTATTATTATGGGAATAAACATTGTAACTACATCCTTTTTTGCATCTATTAATAAGCCAAGAAAATCATTTGCTATTTCAATGATGAGGGGTTTGGTTATAGTAATTCCATTGATATTATTATTACCTAATTTCTTAGGAATGACAGGGGTATGGATTACTATTCCTTTGGCTGAGGTTATTACTTTAGGAATAAGTATTATGTTTATAATAAGTAAAAAAGAAGAGGTAGGATCAGAAGTTAATAGGCTTTAAATTTTAATTTATAGATAGTTCATAGATTAATGGCTATAATAAATTAAAAGAATTACAGAGATGAGTTAATAGAAAAGACGAGAAAAAAGAGTTGTTGAAGTAATATAAAAAAATAGGATACCAAAAACGGTATCCTATTTTATACTATATAGCTATTTTTATTAGCTTATTTAGCTTTTCCAGAAAACTCTAGGTATTCATCATATGTCATTGCTCTATCTACTATTGAACCATTTTCCTTTATATCAATTATTCTATTTGCAATAGTTTGTATAAATTGATGGTCGTGAGAAGCAAATAAAAGTACACTCTTATAATCTCTTAAGCCATTATTAACAGCAGTTATGGATTCAAGGTCTAAGTGGTTTGTAGGTTGATCTAGCATTAGTACGTTAGCAGATGATAACATCATTCTAGATAACATACATCTAACCTTTTCTCCTCCTGATAAAACACTAGCTTTCTTTAATGCTTCTTCACCAGAGAATAACATTCTTCCAAGGAATCCTCTTAAGTAAGATTCTGATTGCTCTTCTACAGTGTTACCAGAGTATTGTCTTAACCAGTCTACAAGGCTTAAGTCACAGCCATCAAAGAATTCATTATTATCTTTAGGGAAGTAAGATTTTGTTATAGTTATTCCCCATTTGAATTCTCCACTGTCTGCTTCCATTTCTCCATTTAATATTTTAAATAAAGTTGTGACAGCAATATCATTATCACCAATTAAAGCAATTTTATCTTCTTTATTAACTCTAAAGCTAACATTATCTAAGACCTTAACTCCGTCAATAGTCTTAGTTAGTCCTTCAACTGTTAAAATTTCATTACCAACTTCTCTTTCAGGTTTAAATCCAACGAAAGGATATCTTCTGCTTGAAGGCTGTATATCATCTAATGTTATCTTATCTAATAACTTCTTACGAGAAGTAGCTTGTTTAGATTTAGAAGCATTAGCACTAAATCTAGCAATAAAGTCTTGTAATTCTTTAATTTTTTCTTCTTTTTTCTTATTTTGATCCTTAGACATTTGTAATGCTAATTGGCTTGATTCATACCAGAAGTCATAGTTACCAACATATAACTTGATTTTACCAAAGTCAACATCAGCCATTACAGTACATACTGTATTTAAGAAATGTCTATCATGGGATACAACTATTACAGTTCCTTCAAATCTTAAAAGGAAATCTTCAAGCCAGTTTATTGATTGTATGTCTAAATGGTTAGTAGGCTCATCTAGAATTAGTATTCCAGGGTTTCCAAATAATGCTTGAGCTAGAAGAACTTTAACCTTCTCTCCTCCTACAAGCTCTGACATCTTTTTATAGTGCATGTCAGTTCCTATTCCTAAACCTTGAAGTAAAGAAGAAGCATCTGATTCGGCTTCCCAACCGTTCATATCAGCAAATTCACCTTCAAGTTCAGAAGCTCTTATACCATCTTCATCAGAAAAATCAGCTTTGGCATATAAAGCATCCTTTTCTTCCATTATTTCATATAATCTTTTGTTACCCATTATTACTGTTTGTAAAACTTCAAACTCATCATATTCATAATGATCTTGTTTTAAAACAGACATTCTTGTATTAGCAGGAATAGAAACATCTCCTGTATTTGGTTCAATTTCTCCAGATAATATTTTTAAAAATGTACTTTTACCAGCGCCGTTAGCACCTATAACACCATAACAGTTACCAGGATTAAATTTTATATTTACATCTTCGAATAGCTTACGGCCACCAAATCTTAAACTTACGTTCGATACAGTTATCACTGAAAACATACCTCATTTCTAATCTTATTCATTTCGTTATTATACCATAAACTCAACATAATTTCATTGAAAGATAAAATAATATTTAGAAAATTTAAGGAAAACATAGAAAATTCTTTAAACTTTATATTTTATGAGGATTGACACATATGTATAGAGATGATAGTATTTATTAAAATATACTTTTAGGAGAATAAAAATGAGCAAAATAATTAACTTTAAAAAAATAAAAGTTAATATAAATTATTATTATAGCTATTATAGATAGGACTTGTATTTATAAATTAATTATAGATGCAAGCCATAAGCAAGATTTAAGGTTTGTATCTGTGATGGTTATAAGTTATTAATTATGCTCAAATTTATAGAGATAATTTAACCACATAGATAAATACTGTGTGGTATTTGTTTAAAGTCCTGTTTATTTACCACATAGTAGAAACTATGTGGTTTTTTTATATATAAACAAGGAGGAATGTAGGTTATGAAGAAAAGAGAGCATTTTACAAGTAGAGCAGGATTTATAATATCTTGCATAGGGGCAGCAGTAGGTTTAGGTAACATTTGGATGTTCCCATATAGGTTAGGACAAAATGGAGGGGCAGTATTTTTAATACCATATTTTATATTTGTTTTATTACTTGGATCTACTGGGCTTATTACAGAGTTTACTTTTGGAAGATCAGCACAAGGAGGATCATTAACAGGAATAAAAGAAGTATTTAAGAAAAAGGGAAAAAAGGGTGGAGTATTAATAGGATCAATACCAGCAGTAGGATTAGCAGGAGTTTTTATGTTTTATAACGTAGTTGTAGGCTGGATTATCAAATATTTCACTTTAAGTGCAACAGGAGAAATAAATAAAATACAAATAGATAATTTCTTTAATAACTTTTCAGGAAGTAAAGAAACTATATTATGGAATGCAATTGCTATAATTATTGCTGTTATTATAGTGATCATAGGAGTAACAAAGGGTATAGAGAAGGCAAATAAAATAATAATGCCTTTACTATTTATAATTTTTATTTTATTGGCATTTAGGTCATTAACATTACCAGGAGCTATAGAAGGAGTTAGATACTTATTTACACCTAAGTGGGAATACCTATTTAAGATTAATACATGGGTGATGGCTCTCGGACAAGCATTTTTTACAGTTTCCTTAAATGGATGTGGTATGGTGGTATATGGTAGTTATATACAAAAGGATATGGACATACCAAGATCAGCAATTAGTACAGCTATATTAGATACAATATCTGCATTATTAGCTTCATTTGTTATAATGCCAGCAGTATTTGCATTTGGATTAGATCCTATGTCAGGACCACCATTATTATTTATAACATTACCAACTATATTTAAGTCAATGCCAGCAGGTCAAATATTATCAATGTTATTTTTCTTAAGTGTAATATTTGCTGCTGTAAGTTCATCAATAAATATGTTGGAAGGACCAGTAGAAGCTTTAATGTCCCAAACAAGATTAAGTAGGAAAAAGGCTACAATTTTAATATCAATTATATTATTTATATTATCAATACCTCTAAATTTAAATATGGATTTATTTAATAATTTTGCAGATTTTATAACTATAGTAATATCCCCACTTGGAGCATTAATAGTACTTATAGTTTTCTATTTTATGAGAGATAAAGAAGATATCTTAGAAGAAATAAACATGGGAGCAAGTAAGAAGGTTGGAGAAAAATTTTTATTATTTTCTAAGTATGGATTCACCACAATAACGGTATTAGTAATAGTACTTGGAATAATATATGGTGGTATATAAATTTTATTAATATTAGTGAATAGAGAGATGATGTGTATAGCATCATCTTTTTTTATAAAATTATTGACAATAAAAACCAAATGCTGTATAGTTAATTACATAAGTAATGAACCATACAACTAAAATGACATATAATATACTATAAAGTTAAAAGGAGGTAGCTATGAACTTAAATTTTTATAGTGAAATACCTATATATATTCAAATAGCACAATCAATAGAAGACGGAATTTTAAATGGAATTTTTAATGAAGATGAAGTAATACCATCAACAACAGAAATATCTGTAAAATTTAAAATTAATCCAGCAACAGTAGCGAAAGGCTTTAATTTATTAGTAGATGAAGGAATTATTTATAAAAGAAGAGGTGTTGGAATGTTTGTTTCAAGTGGAAGTAAGGAAAAGTTAGTACAAAAGAGAAAAGATAAATTTTATTCTAATTATATAATTTCACTAATTGAAGAAGCAAAAAAGCTTAATATATCTACTGAAGATATTATAGAAATGATTAAGAGGGGGGAATAAATAATGGCATTGATAAAGATATCTAATTTAACTAAAGAATATAGAAACCATAGAGTTTTAGATAATGTTTCATTAACAATAGAAGAAAATAAGATATATGGATTGTTGGGTAGAAATGGGGCAGGAAAAACAACACTTTTAAATCTTATAACTAATAGAATCTTCTCAAGTGGAGGTAAGGTTACAATAGATAATGAAGATGTAGTAGAAAATAGTAATGCCTTAGGAAAAATATATTTTATGACAGAGCAAGATTTATATCCTGAAGGAATGAAAATTAAGGATTTATTTAAATGGACAAAAGAGTTTTATAGTAATTTCAATATGGATTATGCTTTAAGCTTAAGCAATAAATTTGGACTTAATGTTAATAAGAAGTTTAAAGAATTATCTACTGGATATTCATCAATTTGTAAGATTATTATAACTTTATCATCAGGAGCAGAAGTATTGCTTTTTGATGAACCTGTTTTAGGATTAGATGCTAATCATAGGGATATGTTCTATAAGGAATTAGTAGCGAATTATATTGATAAACCTAAAACTATAGTTTTATCAACTCATATTATAGAAGAAGTTTCAGAGATATTAGAAAAAGTAATAATAATTAAAAATGGAGAGGTATTAGGTAATAATGAAGTTGAAAACTTGTTAGGGGAAGCTTACTTAGTATCTGGATCTTCAGAAAGGGTTGAAGAATATATAAAGGGTAAGAAATGTATTAATATAGATTCTATGGCAGGTTTTAAGGCTGCAACAATTATTGGGAAAATAAATGATGAAAATAAAATGCAAATAACGGATTTACAATTAGAAACATCAAAGGTAGAACTACAAAAATTATTTATCCACTTAACTGGAGAGGAGGAAGTTAAATAATGACAATAAAATCTATAATTAAATATAATATTAGTAGTTTAAAAAATTCAATAGCAATTTATTACACAATTTTTATTACTGTATGTCTAGCTTCAGTATTTCTTTCAAGAAATGGTAATATATCTTCTTCAGGAATAGAGATATCATCAGGAATATTTTTATTTGTAGCAGGATTAAATTTATTTAAGGAAAACTTCTATTTTATGAAGAGTAATAATGTATCAAGAAAAGATTTCTTATATGGCACAGCAGTATCTATGATTCCAGTTGTTCTACTTATGTCTATTATAGATATAATAATTAATCGTATCTATAATATATTTATGAAATGTCCAACTATTTATGATATGGGTTACGCTAATATAGGAAGTGGTGAGTGGCATAATACTATTAATTGGGTACAAAGTAACAGTATTGGAACTTTATTTAATAGCTTTATTTTTCAAGCTTCATTAAGTTTAGCTGCAATTTCTTTAGGTTTCTTAATAAATATCATTTACTATAAATGTAATAAGTTTATGAAGGTAGTTGTATCTATTATTCCAGTTGGATTATCTATATTAATAAGCATGATAGGAACAGCCTATCCTAATATTATTAATAATATTAATAAGTTTATAGCAACTATATTTGGGATAAATAATAGGAATGTATATGTTGCTGCATTAACGTTAATAGTATCATTTATTATATTTATAGCAATATCAAGATTATTAACTAGAAAAGCAATAATTAAGCAATAAAAGGAAGAAGGATAGTTTAAAATGGACCCTATATAGT